>JAPPOI010000301.1 GCA_028818055.1 Boseongicola sp. | reverse complement strand
CGGCCCGAAAGCTCAGGTCAGCAGGAACGACCTGAAGGGGCCGCGGGCCCCGTACGTGAAGATGGGCGGCATGGAAGGCATCATGGGCATGCTTCCGGGCATGGGCAAAATGAAGAGCCAAATGGATCAGGCCGGTTTCGACGACAAGGTCATCCGTCGCCAGATGGCTCTGATCGACTCGATGACAAAACGCGAACGCGCAAACCCGCAGATTCTACAGGCTAGCCGCAAAAAGCGGATCGCAGCCGGTGCGGGCATGGAAGTGTCTGACCTGAACAAGCTTCTGAAGATGCATCGGCAGATGGCCGACATGATGAAGAAGATGGGGAAGATGGGCAAAAAGGGCATGATGCGCCAGATGGGTGCGATGTTCGGCGGCAAGGGCGGCATGCCGGGCATGGGTGGCGGAATGCCAAGCCAGGCCGAAATCGAAGCGGCACAAAAACAACTTGGGCAGATGCCCGGCGGTCTCCCCGGAATGCCAGGTGGAGGTGCGCAATTGCCACCGGGACTTAGCGGATTTGGGAAGAAGAAATGATACCAACCGATTGGATATTTGGCCTGATTGGCGGCTTGATGATTGGCGGCGCAGCGGCGCTCTATCTTCTTGTCTCTGGCCGCATTTTGGGTGCTTCGGGCATCCTTGGCGGCCTTGTCGATGGATCGGGTCGTGACACGATGATTGAACGCTGCGTGTTCATCGCCGGATTGATTGCAGCGCCTGTGCTTTACGGTTTGACCGTTGGATTTCCTGCAACCAACCTGACAAGCAATCCGGTCATCTTGGTCATCGCAGGCTTGTTCGTTGGTATCGGCACGCGCATGGCCAACGGGTGTACATCAGGGCACGGCGTCTGCGGTATCTCGCGCTTTTCCGTGCGCGGTATCGTTGCGACGCTTTGCTATCTGGGTGCCGGTTTTGTTGCGATGTGGGTCTTCCGTCATATGCTGGGGGTGATCTGATGCGGCTTCTGATTTCACTTCTGTCCGGTGCACTTTTTGGCCTTGGGCTGATCGTATCCGGCATGACCGATACGGCGAAAGTACAGGGTTGGCTGGACCTGTTCGGCAATTGGGACCCAACACTCGCGTTTGTCCTTGGCGGCGCAATCATTCCGATGCTTTTTGCCTGGCGCATCGCCGAACGCCGGAAAACCGCCGTTCTCGGGAATTCCATTCCGGTGCCGGTCACGTCGCATATTGATCGTCAGCTCGTCCTCGGGTCGGGTTTCTTTGGCGTGGGCTGGGCGCTTGCCGGGCTTTGCCCCGGGCCCGCTATGGCGGTTTTGGGCTATGGCGGAGCAGATGCCTTTATCTTCTTCGGTGCGATGGCTGCCGGAATGATTGGGTACCGTGCCATTTTCCGTCCGGGTGCGGTCGCGGCGTGACGCCAGTTTTGGCAAATACCCCGGTCTTGACGACCGAGCGCTTGACGCTCCGCGCTCCGCTACCGGCGGATGCCGATACCTTGGTGGAATTCTACCAAACTGATCGGGCGAAGTACGTCGGCGGTCCGATGACTGAGCGCCACGCCTGGTTCTTCTTTGGAACCGAAATTGGGCATTGGGTGATGAACGGCTTTGGCATGTTCACCGTGACCTGGAAGGGCGATGAACGGCCACTTGGTATCGTTGGTCATTGGTATCCGCTTGGGTGGCCGGAAACTGAAGTCGGTTGGGTGCTGTTCAACAAAGCCGACGAAGGTCAGGGAATTGCGTTTGAAGCCGCAAAAGCGTGTGTGGATCACGCTTGGAACGATCTGCGATGGACCGAAGTCGTCAGCTACATCGATCATGGGAATGATGCATCGGTGGCATTGGCGAAACGGCTTGGCGCGGTTTTGGACGAAGACGCCGAGATTCCGAACAAAGAAAAGGACGTCGATGTTTATCGGCATCCGCGACCGGAGGCGTTGGTATGATCGAACGCCACCTTACTCCGACGCCCGGCCCCGCTATGCATTTGGCGGCTCAGATGTCTGGCCACATTCCCGAGCTGGAAACTGAGCGCCTGAATCTGCGTGCACCGCGATTGGATGACTATTCCGGTTTTGCCGAGATCGTCTGCACCGAGCGCGGGATCTATGTTGATGGACCAATGTCGCAAGAAGACGCTTGGTACGATTTTTGCAGCATGGCTTCATGTTGGATGCTTCATGGACATGGAGGCTGGTCGGTCGAATCCAAATCCGATGGCACCCTGAAAGGGTTTGTCATTTTAGGGTTAGAACCCGGAGATCATGATGTCGAACTCGGGTTCCTTTTCCTTGCACATGCCGAAGGCAAGGGCTTCGCTTATGAGGCCGCAAAGGCGGTACGGGCTTGGGCATTTGAAACGCTCAAACTGCCCCAACTGCATAGCTACATAGATGAGCGCAATGTTCGATCCATCGCGCTTGCGAAGCGCCTTGGCGCGGTAGACAAGACCCCGCTTGACTGGGCCGGGTCCGGCGCACGGCTTTTTCTTCACACCAATACGGAGGCCAACACATGAGCGACGCAGTTACCCGCGCAGCCGAGATTCTGGCCGAGCACCGCGACAGCATCGACCGGCTTGATGCCATCTTGGTTTACACCCTTGCTGAGCGGTTCAAGCACACAAAAGCCGTCGGCAAACTTAAAGCCGAAAATGATCTTCCGCCGTCAGACAAATCGCGCGAAGCCGCGCAGATACAGCGTCTGGAGTGGCTGTCGAAAGAAGCGGATTTGGATCCCGAATTCGCCAAGAAGTTTCTGGCCTTCGTCATCGAGGAGGTCATTCAACATCATGAGAATCAACAGAAAACCTAAGAAGGACTAACACAATGGCAATGAAAATCAGATTGGCCCGCGGCGGCTCGAAGAAGCGCCCGTTCTACCGCATCGTTGCGGCAGACAGCCGTATGCCTCGCGATGGCCGTTTCATCGAGAAGCTGGGCACATACAATCCGCTTCTTCCAAAAGACAGCGAAGATCGCATCAAGATGGATCTGGACCGCGTAAAGCATTGGTTGGGCGAAGGCGCACAGCCAACCGACCGTGTTTCTCGTTTCCTGGAAGCAGCTGGCGTACTGGAAGCCAAAACACGGAACAACCCGCAGAAGGCCGAGCCTGGCGCAAAAGCCAAAGAGCGCGCAGAAGAGAAAGCCGCTAAAGCTGCCGACGCAGAAGCCGCTGCTGCTGAGCCTGTAGAAGAGGCAGTTGAAGAAGCTCCGGTAGAAGAAGCAGCTGCTGAAGAAGCGCCAGCGGAAGAGGCTGTTGCTGAAGAAGCTCCGGCAGAAGAGGCTCCGGCCGAAGAAGCTGCTGAGGAAGAGAAGGCGGAGTAATCCGCCTTCAACCTGCCCATGGCAGACCGGGTTTGCGTAGGCGCCATTGCCGGCGCGTTTGGTGTGAAAGGCGAAGTGCGGCTGAAAAGCTTCTGCGCTGAGCCTGACGCCATCGCCACTTATGGACCCTTGTCGTCAGAAGACGGCAAGGCCGAATGGACTGTGCGCCTGACCCGCCCTGTCAAAAATGGCTTTGCCGCACGCCTGAGTGGCGTTGCCTCTAAAGAAGCCGCTGATGCGCTACGTGGGGTAAGGCTTTACGCGCCACGCGACAGCCTGCCTTCGCTTCCGGACGATGAATTCTATCACGCTGATCTAATCGGTCTGACTGTGTTGGACACCGGAGGCACTGAACTTGGCCGCGTGAAAGCGGTTCTGAACCACGGCGCAGGCGATCTTCTTGAGATTGCCGGCAAAGGGCTGAAACAGCCTGTGCTTTTGCCCTTTACCCGCGCTGCAGTTCCTACGGTCGACATTACCTCGGGTCGGATCATTGCTGATCCGCCCGACGGGCTGTTCCCCGAGGACTAGTACCATGTCCGACGACTCGCCCGGAAAGTCACATGGACGGCTGAGCATCTCGGCCACAGTGCAACCGCGTGAACTCATGACCGACCGCCCAAACCTTAAAGGAGCCTGGTCAGCCAAGGTTATCACTCTGTTTCCAAGCGCGTTTCCCGGCGTTCTTGGCGAGTCGTTGACCGGAAAAGCCCTGCAAGATGGTCTTTGGAAACTTGAGACAGTCGATCTCCGGACTTTCGGTGAGGGTAAGCATCGTAACGTGGATGACACTCCCGCCGGCGGTGGCGCGGGAATGGTGCTGCGCGCGGATGTCATGGGCAAAGCAATTAGGTTTGCCTCCAAAAGTACACCAGCTAGTCGGGCCAAGTGGCCAGTGATCTATCTTTCGCCTCGCGGTCGACCATTTGATCAGCAAATGGCGGAGCGTCTTGCGAAAACAGAAGGCACCACGCTGATTTGTGGTCGTTTTGAAGGGCTGGATGAGCGTGTCATCGAGCACTTTGACATCGAGGAAGTATCGCTTGGCGACTTCGTCATGACGGGCGGCGAAATCGCGGCGCAGGCTATACTGGATGCGACCGTGCGATTGCTGCCCGGCGTCCTTGGCAATGCAGAGTCTGCCGATGACGAAAGCTTTTCTGACGGGCTTTTGGAACACCCGCAGTATACGCGACCAGCATCGTGGGAAGGACGCGATATTCCCGCTGTTCTGACGTCTGGAGACCACGGTGCCGTCGAACGCTGGCGTCGAGAGAAGTCCGAAGAAATTACCCGTGAGCGGCGCCCGGACTTGTGGAAAGAGCATAAAAACCGCGAAAGCGAAGACGGTTAACGCGCCATTTTTTTGCCCGTTTTCCATGAAACGGTTGGGTCGAATTGGGAAGATTATCCATCGAATAGGCCCGAACCGATGTACCGACTTCTTCCACTGATGGCTCTCGTCACGATTGCGCTGGCATTTTTTGCCTTGCGCGAAGACCCCGGTTTAAGCGGGCCTGCGCTTTATGCCTTGCCAGTAGCGGTATTGGTTTTGATCGCGTTGTTCCGGATGCGGCCAAAGAAGGCTGTCGAAGCCCATCGGTTTGGATTTCTGACGCATAGCGAGCGCCCTGCCCTGTCGCATGGTGAACGACTGAACATGATCGGCATGACGATCGAACGGCCTTTGCCTGTCGACAAACCTGAAGGGCATCCTGATTTCGTCGTGATGCACGAAATTCACAAGCTCGCCATGGAATGGCGTACAGCCGCAGACGACGCAGATTTATCTGACGACGAACTGCGCAGTCTCTATCAGCTGTATATGTACGCGGATCCTGCTGATCGGCCCAAGTCGCGATTGCCTGAGCAATACTTGCGAGACGTTCGTGAGCCAGCTGTCTTCAACAAATTGCGCCGCTACAGTGAAGACTGGCGGGAGGAGCAAGCCAAACCCGAGGTCGCATTCGAGGCTTGGCTGGAAGAGGTTGGTGACCCGGACATGAACCACCTGCTTTTGAACGGCTGGGTGCGTTTTTTGGAAAGCCTGCCCGGCAACGACATCAAGCTGTGGCATGCCATTGCAACGGACTTTGACAACCTCGACGAACGCGATCGATTGGATGCTGTATTCTGGATACTCGAGCAGCCTGACTGTGATTTTGCGACAGCCAATGATGTGATCCGCGGATACATCTATTGGGGCGTTCTTGAAGACTTGGCGCGCAAAGCTGCCGCGTCTGGCAAGCGCCAATACGTTTCTGCTTTCGCAAATGTCATCAATCGGCTGAACGACGGCTTCTACACACGGCATTCGTTACCTGCGTCGTCACTGGACAAGCCTGGACCAGAATTTGATCTGGATGAGATGGGGCATGTCGTGGCCGAGATCTCAAAGGCGACCGGGATGCCACTTTTGCCAAAGCCAAGAGGGCTGGTTTTGGAACCAGCAGAAGGCGTGGACGCTATGCCCGATGGCTACACTTCGCCTTATGACTACGCACCCGATGCAGGCCTGTTCCTGAAGTTTCCCGGTTCAATGAACAAGGCATCCTGATCAGTAGCGGCCCGGCCTTTTAGGCAGCCGGGCCGCGTAGTCATGGTCGGCCTCGATCAGCATCTTCCCCGTTTTTTTTATCACTTGGTTTGGTTAACAAGTCCTTATTCAGCGCCCCAATTTGGTTATCGGAACTGGCAACGATCCACTTTGTTGTTGGAGCGTCCTCGCTGCTCTTGATTTGTGATATTTTCCTTGATTCATTCACCTGCCCCCCCTATACGGCGCAGGTTCGCGGCAGAATCTGTCAGTGGACCCGATTTCCAATCGGAACAAAGCAAAAGCAGACCTGTACCCTTTGGTGGGCGGTACGACCGACCCGAACCAGACCGAAGCTCTGAGGCGAGACACCTCCTGGGACGTACCCGGGGCAGATTTAGGAGTTGGTCAGATGGATCTGATCGCACAGCTGGAAGCCGAGCAAGTAGCCGAGCTTGGCAAAGACATTCCAGACTTCAAAGCGGGTGATACAATCCGCGTTGGCTATAAGGTGACCGAAGGCACTCGTTCGCGCGTTCAGAATTACGAAGGCGTCTGCATTGCCCGCAAGAACGGCGAAGGCATCGCCGGTTCGTTCACCGTCCGCAAGATTTCATTCGGCGAAGGCGTCGAGCGGGTGTTCCCGCTGCACTCCACGAACATCGACAGCATCACTGTTGTCCGTCGTGGTCGTGTTCGCCGCGCCAAGCTGTACTATCTGCGTTCGCGTCGCGGTAAGTCGGCACGTATTGCCGAGGACAGCAACTACAAGCCCAAGGCTGAGGCGTAAGGAAGAGAGCTATGAAAAAAGATACTCATCCCGAATACCACGTCATCGATGTCAAAATGACCAATGGCGACGTTGTGCAGATGCGCTCAACCTGGGGCGCAGAAGGCGATCAGTTGGCGCTGGATATCGATCCAAGCGTACACCCTGCCTGGACCGGTGGCGGCACACGCCTTATGGACACCGGCGGCCGTGTTTCGAAGTTCAAAAAGAAATACGAAGGCCTCGGCTTCTAATCGCCAGATCATTCGAATTCGTAAAACGCCGCCCAATCGGGCGGCGTTTTTCATTTTAACATCAGCGGCTTGCGATTTTCCCATAGGTGACTATATTGACACGTGACAATTTACTCACCTATTAAGAACACATGGATGCGATCTTCAAAGCACTGAACGACCCAGCCCGTCGTGAAATTCTGGACAGCCTGCGCCAGAACGACG
This sequence comes from Boseongicola sp., assembly GCA_028818055.1. Lineage (GTDB taxonomy): Bacteria > Pseudomonadota > Alphaproteobacteria > Rhodobacterales > Rhodobacteraceae > JAPPOI01. Next base: position 6,181 of record JAPPOI010000301.1, on the reverse strand, counting down.
GCCAAACCCTGTCTGATCTGGAAAAGCAGTTCGACATGACACGGTTTGGCGTCATGCGGCACTTGGGTGTGCTTGAAGACGCAGGCCTGATCACCACGCGTAAGGTGGGGCGCTTCAAGCACCACCATCTTAACGCTGTTCCTCTTCAGGAGGTCATCGATCGCTGGATCGAACCGCTGCTCGCTAAGCCTGTGGTGCGCGGCATGATCGACCTGAAATCACATCTCGAAGGAAACCGCCCTATGTTAGACACTGCTAAGAAACCCGATTTCGTTCACCAGACCATGATCCGGTGCACTCAGGATGCCTTGTGGGACGCTTTGACCAAAGCCGACCAGCTGGCCCAGTATCATTTCATGTGTGACGTCGCTGAAGGCGATGCCATTGTCGGCCAGCCCACCAAGATGATCCGTGCTGACGGTTCAGTCATGCTGACGCAAGTCACCACAAAGCTTGAACCGAAGACCCGGATTGAAATGACGTTTGAACCAAATTGGGAGGGCTCGACCGAGACGTCTCACATTGTTTTCATGATCGATCCCGAAGGCCCGCACTGCAAACTGACGTGCGAGCACTATGAGATCCCAGAAGGTCAGGAAGGCGTCGCCGAAGGTTGGGCCCGTCACGTTGCGTCGCTGAAGTCGTGGCTTGAGACTGGCGAACCCATCAAAGCCGGAATGCCATCATGACGCCCGAGTTGTTTTGGCTGACGTTGACTGCGTTGCTCGCAGCATCGCTGTGGATCCCTTACATCGTCGGCGTGAACTCGACACCGGTGCCCGAGGCTGTCGAGAACCGGCCACCGGACCTGTCCCAGATGGTGCCTTGGGTGCACCGTTCATTCAGAGCGCACTTGAACCTCTTGGAGCAATTCCTGCCCTTCGCGGTGATTGTTGTGATTGCCCATCTGGCTGGCGTATCCACCGCGGTCACAGTCTGGGCGACGGCGATTTTCTTCTGGCTGCGCGTGGCTCATGCCGTTTGGATGATCTCCGGATTTCCTGTGCTGCCGGGTCGCCCCGTGATTTTCACCGCCGGGTGGGCGTGCATTCTTGCCATCGCATGGCAAGTGCTTGTCGCCTGACTGCCCAAGAAACCGCCGCCGACAACGGTGGCGGTTTCCTCTTAGTCAAGCTCGGTCCACGGCCATGGTTTGACGTCACTCGCACCGGTTTGGAAACGAGCCGCCTTTGCGATCCAAATTCCTAAATCTGTTCCAAAATCAGCCAGACGCTTGTTTGGCTGTTTGTTGTTGATCAGCATGATCACGAACTGAACGATCGTGGTGAACGTCAGAACAGTCTGCGCAATCGACAACATGAACCAGATGATCACCATGTGGATCAGACGCATGAAAATGTTTTCTTCTTCCGCCTCAGGTTGTTCGCCTTGAATGCGACCCATGATCTTTTCGTCATCATCAGCCATGATGCGTACCCTCTCTGTTAGTCATACCGGCTTGCGCGGTCTCTGGGCCAATATATGCTCTCTCTATGTCAGATCCAAAAAGTCAGTTCGAACGCATGCGCGCCGGGTTGCCGTACACGAACCCGGACGCCGAGATTTTCGAGATTCAATCAAAGGCCGCCGAGCTCAATCGGAAGATCAACGAAACGGAAGGCACGGGCGGAAATCCAGCGACGCGTCGTGCAATGCTGCGCGAGGCGTTGGGCGCTTTTGGCGAGAGTTTCTTCAACCCGCCAATCCGATGGGAATACGGAAAACACATATTCGTCGGTGACAGCTGCCTGATCAATTCGAACGTGACATTCATGGATGGCGCCGACATTCGCATCGGTGATTTCACCCTGGTCGCCCCCAACGTCATGTTCATTACTGCCGGACACCCGGTCGACCCTGACGAACGGATGGTTCGTGACCCTGAAACAGGTAAGTTGCTGCACGGCGTCGCCATCAACAAACCGATCAGTATCGGCAAGCATTGTTGGATTGGTGCGGGTGCCATCATTCTGGGCGGTGTCACGATCGGCGACGGAACAACTATTGGTGCAGGGTCGGTTGTGACCAAATCGATGCCATCACGAGTCGTTGTTGCGGGAAATCCGGCGAAAGTGGTTCGGTCAATTCCCTGAGATCAAAGAACTGACCGCTTGCTAAACAAGACCGCCCGATTAGGCTGGTCCGAACCGAACATTCATCGACAGGATCAGCCATGAGAAAAACTTCCGTCGCCAAACTTGACGAATTACCAGACCGTAAACCGCAATATGCATTGGTTGGTGAAGTCGACCTTGTGGTCGTTCGGTTTGATGAAGAGATTTCGGTTTTCTACGGACGCTGCCTGCACCGCGGCGCTTTGATGGCGGATGGATTTGTTAGCGGAGATAACCTGATCTGCGGCGTGCACTATTGGGATTACCGATTAGATTCTGGGGTTTCAGAGTACGCTAACGACGAAGCTTTGCCGAAGTTCGAAAGCTGGACCGAAGACGGCGAAGTCTGGGTCGACGCCGACGAGATTGACGCGTGGGCGCTTGAAAACCCCCAGCCGTTCGATCGCGACGCTTACCTTGGTCTTTATGCCGATACCTCGCATGGCACCGAAGAAGAACCACTTAATGGATTGATCCAGAAATACGCACGCGAGGGGCTGTCAAAGACGGGTCATCATGGTCAGGTCGAATCCATGGGTGTGCCACGTGGTGAATTGCCAACCTGGGACGACATCCAGTTGCTGACCGCGCAATTGCACAAGGCACCGCTGCTCGATGAGGACGCGGTCGGAACAGATGTTGTCATCGGACCAAATGCGCAAAAACCTCTGAAGCTGGATATTCCTTTGTTTGTCTCGGACATGTCGTTCGGCGCATTGTCGGAACCTGCCAAAGTTGCGTTGGCCCGAGGTGCAGAACTTGCCGGCACCGGGATCTGCTCGGGCGAAGGCGGTATGCTGCCGGAAGAGCAAGAAGCGAATTCGCGATACTTCTACGAGCTCGCTTCCGGTCGTTTCGGCTTTGAATGGGAAAAGCTTTCGAAAGTGCAGGCGTTCCACTTCAAGGGCGGCCAAGGCGCCAAAACCGGCACCGGCGGCCATTTGCCTGGCAAGAAGGTCAAAGGCAAGATTGCTGAAGTTCGCGGGCTTGAGGCTGGACAAGACGCCATTTCACCGCCCCGTTTTCCGGATTGGACTGAGCCAGCCCAGATCAAAGATTTTGCGGACGAGGTTCGAGACCGCACAGGCGGAATCCCGATCGGCTACAAACTGTCAGCGCAACACATCGAGAAAGACATCGATGCCGCGCTGGACGTTGGTGTCGATTACATAATTCTGGATGGCCGCGGCGGAGGTACGGGCGCTGCTCCGATCATCTTCCGTGACAATATCTCGGTACCGACAATTCCGGCACTGGCGCGCGCGCGCGCGCATTTGGATCGCTCGGACCGGCAGGACATCTCATTGGTGATCACCGGTGGCTTGAGAAAGCCAGCCGATTTCATCAAGGCGCTTGCGTTAGGTGCGGATGCAGTGGCGGTTTCAAACTCGGCCATGCAAGCCATCGGGTGCTTGGCTATGCGGGCGTGCCACACCAACAACTGCCCGGTAGGAATTGCAACGCAGAAACCGCATCTGGTGAACCGTTTAGTCGTCGAAAAGTCGGCCCGCCAGCTTGCCAACTTCTTCGAGGCCTCGGTCGAGTTGATGCAAGTGATGGCACGCGCCTGCGGGCACGATCACTTATCGAAGTTCAATGCTGATGACCTGACGACGTGGAAGCGCGAGATGGCCGACCTGTCCGGTGTGCGCTTTGGCGGATTGTCCTAGTTGGCTTTCAGGTAAGCCACCAAAATTTTCCGCGCTGCTTCGAGATCACTTTTCTCGATCATCTCTGTGACGGTGTGAATGTATCGTGTCCCAACAACGATGCCGATCGCGCGGGCACCCGATGCAGCCTGTTGCGCCGCCGCGCCGTCTTGTCCACCTGAGCGAAGCATTGTGCGTTGGTAGGGAATCTTCTTCTTTTCTGCGATGGCAGCAAACTCGGCGACCAGTTTTTTGTCAGCAATGAATGATCCGTCGCGCAGATGAAGACCAAAGCCGCTGCCCTGGACGGTAGTGCGGTCTTGCTCGGGGACTCCGGGTGTATCGCAGGATAGTGTTGTGTCGATTCCAATGCCGATGTCTGGCTTCACCGCGAATGAGGCTGTTCGCGCACCCCTTAGCCCAACTTCTTCCTGGGTCGTGAAGACAACATGGATTTCTGACTTTGGTTTGGATTTGCCGAGACCACGGATCGATTCCAGACCCAACCAACACGCGATCCGGTTATCCAATGCCTTCGAGACGATCTTGTCGCCCAGCTCAAGAAACGGTTCGTCCATCACGACAAAATCACCGACTTGAACGTGGTCTTTTGTCTTTTTGCCGAGACCGGTGTCGACAAAGAATTCATGTGGTTGTGGGATACGCTTGCGATCCTCCGGGCTGGCGATGTGGACCGGACGGCCGCCAGGGTTCATCACCGCCTGAAGATCGCCATTCTCGGTGCAGACCCGAACGCGACGTGAGAACAGATTGCGCGGATCGAAGCCTCCAACAGGCTGCAGATATAAAAAGCCCTTTTCAGTGATGTGGCTGACCAGAAAACCGATCTCGTCCATATGGCACAACAGCATGATCTTCTGTGGGTTCTTACCTTTGCCTTTGCGAATGCAATGCAGTGATCCCATTGGGTCTTCACGCACCTCGTCGAACAGACCCTTTGCCTCGCCCTTGATGAGATCGCGTACGCGTTCTTCGTGACCGGGGACTCCGGGAGTTTCACAAAGGTTTTTGAGAAGGTCGATGTTCATGAAGCGTAATCCTGATGACTGCCATCAGACCATAATGGATCACAAACGCGCGGGATCAAGCGCGGATCTTACAGGTGTTATTGCTTAACTTGCCGGGGCGGGTCACTGAGAGCTAGTGTGAGAGTCAGCGGGGATCGGGAGGAAACACATGAAAAAACTGCTTAGTGTTGCGCTGTTGGGCGCGACCCTGGCCACCAGCGCTATGTCGGATGGTGTCGCCCTGATCATTGGAAACGAAGACTATCGTCGCATAAACGATTTGCGCCGCGGGGATCTGGTCTACACGACCCGAACCGCGCTGGAACGCAGCGGCATGACGGTGATTGCCGCACGCGACGCCGGACGCGACACGGTGTTCGAGGCATTGACGGCATTTGGCGAACGGGCGCAGGCGGGTGACCGGCTGTTGGTCGCCTTATCCGGCCGTTTTGCGCACACGAACTCGGAAACATACTTTTTGCCGGTCGACACCACAACCATGCCGCTGGCTGAAATGCCCGGCAAGGCTTTGCCGTTGTCTGTCGTCCTAACCTATCTGGAAACGTTTCCCGGCAACGCTGTTCTGGCTTTGGCCACCGACAATCGGACCGGCAAATTCTCGGAACTGGTCCGGCATGGCATCGGCGATGTGGAGGTGCCGCAAGGGGTCACGCTTGTTCGGACATTTCCGCGCACGCTGACAGACTATATCACGCAGACTTTGACCCAGCCGGGCGTGGCCATCACGAATGTGCCGTCCAAAGACCTGCGCCTAAGCGGTTTTGTCGGGAAGGCGCAGGTTTTTACACCCGCACCACTGCCGGACCCCGAGCCTGACACCGCTTCGCAGCCGTCGCAACAGGATGGCGTCGCCACCTCGCGGGTGCAGGATTTGCTGGCGTGGCGGCGTGCCGATAGCGCCAATAGTGTGGCGGCGTACGAAGCCTATGTCAGGGCGTTTCCCCGCGGGCAGTTTGTCCGCATGGCCGAGAACCGCATCCGGGCGTTGACGGATACTCCGGAAGCGCGTTCAGAACGCGCTGAGCAGGCGCTTGACCTGAACCGAGACCAACGACGCCAGATTCAGCGGAACCTTTCCCTTCTGGGATATAACACGCGCGGCATCGACGGCATTTTTGGCAATGGAACCCGTGCCGCAATCGTTGGATGGCAGAAGGCCAACAATCTGGGGCAAACCGGCTTCCTTGATCGCGATCAGATCGTTCGCTTGGATGAACAGGCCCAGCGGCGTGCTGCTGAACTTGAGGCAGAAGCCGAAGCTCGCCGGCAGGCGCAGTTGGCCCGGGACCGTGCATTCTGGTCGGAAACGGGCGCAATTGGTGACGAAGCCGGATACCGGATCTACCTTGAACGGTTCCCTGATGGCGAG
>JAPPOI010000458.1:15613-51990 GCA_028818055.1 Boseongicola sp. | reverse complement strand
CATATGCGGCCAAACCATTTTACCGAGACTCAGCGTCTTGTCTGCCGCCTGCTTGATGTCCCGTGACAAACCATCGGCACCGCCAATGACGAATACAGCTTCGCTGTGGCCTTGGTCGCGCCAGTTCTCCAAAAGCTTCGCAAAGTCGGGGGACGACATGATCTGCCCACGCTCGTCCAGCGCACAGATCTTCGCGCCCTGTCCAATGGCTTTCAGAAGAAGAGGCGCCTCTGCTGCTGTACCGCTTTTTCGCGCCTCGACCTCTTCGACAGATACCGAACTAAAGCCGAGATTTCGGCCAGCACGTTCGCATCTCTGAAGATAGTCCGAGATCAACTCAGCCTCGGGGCCCGTGCGCAATCGGCCCACGGCAACGATGCGAAGTTTCACGCGATATCCTAGTGCTGAGACGTTGCTGCCGCCGTCGGCGTCAGCCACATTTTCTCAAGTTGATAGAATTCGCGAACTTCGGGCCGGAATATGTGAACGATCACATCGCCAGTGTCGATCAGCACCCAGTCTCCGGCGTCCTTGCCCTCGACCTTCGAGGCGCGTCCGTGATCCTGCTTCAGTGTATCAACCAGATGTTGGCTGATAGCTCCCACCTGTCGGGAAGAACGTCCCGACGCGATGACCATATAGTCAGCCATCTCAGACTTACCACTGAGGTCAATCTTCACGATGTCCTCGGCCTTGTCGTCTTCAAGCGATGTAAGGATCAGATCGAGCAGCGCTTCGCTGGTCAATTCGACGGATGGGTCAGTCATTCTGTGACCGTCATCCTTGGCAGCCGAACCATTGGCTGCATCTTGGACGTATGACAGGACATTGTCCTCCTTTGTTCAACGCCATTGTGGATTTCCAACTACCCACACCCTTAATGTAACACCGGCATGAGGCATTTCCAAGATGGGCCATCAATAGTCTTTTTCGTAGAAGATTCCGATGCTTGTCTCTCCAGAGTTGCTGGCAGAGCCCTTCAGACGGACTGAAGGTGTCAAATCGAGATTCAGGTTCAGTTCGCTTTCGCCGTCCGATCCCACTGTTATATCCGTATAGATGTTTTCATTCAGGTAGGCCCCTGCGCGGACAGCCGTGCCGCCATTTCCATCCGACGTCACATCAAGATCTGCCAAACCAGTTTTGCGCCGAACCTCGCCGACCAAGCCTTCGCCTCCTCGTCCTGCCAAAGTTCGCACGGCCAATGCCAGTTGTGCTGCCTGAAATGGAGATAGCGTCTGAAGCTCGCGCCCGAACAGTAACCGCGCCAGCACTTCCTCTTCGGGTAGTTCTGGTTCCGATGTAAACCCGATGTCCGGGTTGGTCGCAGGCCCGCTTACAACCACTCTTACAGTCACGTCATCTGCTGCGGTCGTCGCGACGATGCGTATCACTGGAGTGAACGAGCCTTGGAGCGAGATGGTTGCGTCTTCGATGTCCAACCTGCGGCCAAGAATATCCAATCTTCCGCGGATTAAATTGAACGCACCAATCGGAACAACATTCGCGGTCGTTCCAGTTATCCGAAGTGATCCCCCAAACTCGCTATCCAGACCTCGGCCTCTGACAAAAATCTGATTAGGAGTGGAGACGAATATATCAAGCGGATAGGCCGACCGGCCAGAACTCGCCTTGCCGTTCTGCGAAGCATCCAAAAGGCCCGCGCGCCGTCGTGTACCACGAACGGGCGGTGGTTCGTTGATGTGAATGACGTCCGGGATTTCTCCTGCGCCACCAAGTCCCGTTGATGGAATTCGGATATTTGTCTCGCCCAAATCTATTCGACCGGAGATCCGCGCTCCGCCAGACAAAGGACCAACAACGCTCAGATTGCCATTCAAAGTGGTCTGGTAGAGTCTTGGGTCGGTCAGGGTGAGTGAACGCAGTGCAATGGCGATGTCGCTGTCCAGGGAACCTATCAAACCTACACGACCCGACATTTCCACACGTCCACCGCCACCGAAATTGCCGCTTGCCGCAACATTTGCCGCGCCTTGCGCAATGTCTGCTGTTAGCGACAAGTCATCCAAAGATATTGCAAGATCTGGGTCAACAAATCTGGCACCGTTCGCCTCGACGCGACCGGAAACACTTGCCAACCTTGGTGGGCCGTCTACGCGCAAATCAAAGTTGGCAGTGCCACTTAACGATCTCGGCAGAATGAACCGGTTGGTCAGGCCCAAGGGTGCTGAACCCCTGACGTCTAGGTTTACGTTACTGAAATCTGAAGCGGTTGAGCCTTGTATCCGTGCCGTGCTGCCACCGGGGCCGACAGCTTCAATATTCACTCCAAGCATCGCAGAGTCAGTTTGTCGAATTGTGCCGCTGGCAGTCAGTGGGCCGTTCAATCCCGGTGCAAAAACACCAACATTCGACAGTGTTGCTGACAGAGCAACCTGACTGTCGACCGGGCCCAGTTCACCTTCGACCGACAAAGCAACCATGTTGGTGGTTAACGATCCTTCCTCAACCAAAATGGCAGTGCCATTTCTGGTCGCAGCTATCTCCGCCGAAAGATTACCGGCAAGTAACTTGTCCAATTCCGCAAGGCCGGTGCTCAAGTCGCTGCCAAACAACGTTGCTGTGCCCGAGAACTTCGCCAAGTCCAACTGCAAAGACCCTTCGGCACTTGCATCAACTGTTCCGGATATCGGTCGCCCAGCAAGCAGTTGAAACACACTCAGATCATCGGCGCTTGCGTTGAACTTGCCTTCCAAAGCGCGATCGGACGTAAATGGTGATCTGGCAGTTCCATCGAATGATGCGTTTGCAAAACTGCTTTCAACTATCGCTTTGACTGTCCAATCGTCATCCGCACGATTTCCGACTGCTTCAAGCGTTAAAGGAGCATCGGGAGCGTTCACAAGGACGCGTGAAGCACTGGCGAGTTGCCCTGAAACGGAGAAATTTCCGGCGGTACGCGACAACAGCCCATTAAAGTCGATGCTCGCGTCTTCACTGACAAGTTGCAGACTGCGAACGGTCACCACGTCGTTTGCGAAAGCTGCGTCCAGACTGTGCGTGACGTCGCTGGCCACGAACGAATCCAACTGTGCAATGCCCAGTCCCAGACCGGTACTGGTACCTTCCAAGTTCAAAGATCCGCGAGATTGGTCAGCCACCAGATCCCCGGAAAACCGTGTATTGATCGATCCAGATAGCGGTCGACCAGCAAAACCTGAAAAGAGTGACAAGTCGTCGGATGCCAGAGTTCCGCCTGCGCTTACTACGGGAACCGCAAACACATTTGCCGCCGTGCCTTCTGCGTCCAGACGGGCAGTCGGAAGTGACGCCTTTGTACTCCAGAACCAGATTCCGTCAGTTTCCGACCCATCAAATTCCAGAACGGCCGCGCCAGTCAATTCAGGCACGACCAAACCGACGTCCGAAAGCGATCCAGTCAAGGAGACAGCCGAGCCTTTGGATCGGAGCCGCGCCATTCCGGTCAATTTGGCGTTGGGTGACTCAAGACGGTCAAGATCAAATGAGATTCCGCTTTCGTCGCGGGCAGCATCTAGCTCGATCTCGGCGCTGCCCTCCAACACTCGGTCAAGTTCTGGCAGCGAAAGGAAGAGGTCCTGGGTACTGCCCTGAACTTCAAGATCATAGAAACCAGCGAAAGGAGATGCGTCGAAATCTGACCGGAATTGCGCCCCACCCCCCAGCCGCCGACCAGCAAGTCCGGAGAATGCCGCCAGGTCCGATATCTGCACTTCCACTTCACCGACGGCATTTGGACCGTCGGAACTGAAAGTCAGAGCGCTTTCACCGGTCAGAGAATAGGTTTCCCCGTCGATCCGTAGTTGAGAGAGCTGGAGCGGTTGCGTCTCTTCCCATGTCAAATTCATGCCACCTGTCACGCGTTCTCCAAGCGCTTCATCCGCATCGGTGTCGCGCAGATTTAGTCGGGTGGCATCGAACGTCAGGGCGGCAGTAACGCCCCGCGTCACGCCGGACTGTATCCGGCCTGTGGCTGTCAAAGACAGTTCCTCGGCGGAGAAGCCGGCGCGATCCAGTCCAGCAATCTGGAAGCGCCCAGACCATTGATCACTTTCCACCGCGTTGAAGGCAACATTCAGATCCACGCGATCTACAGAGGTGGGTGTTCCTGCCAAGGGCAAAAGCACTGAACCCGCTCCACGATCTTCAATCTGACCAGACAGGTCCACAAATGTCGGAAGTCCTCCCGCGGCAAAAATGGCTTGTCCCTTTAGCTCCAGCGCTTCGGAGGTAAGTGCCAGACTTTCAAGGGAAAATCCGCCAATTTCGGGAATCGAAACCTCAGACTTAAGTGATATCTGATTGCCAAAGAATGCCTTGTAGTCCGGTGCGAATAGTGGGGCGATATCGCCTGAAATATCAGTGAGAACCCTCAATCTGGATTGGTCATCCGAAGGGATAGTTTCAATCGTTCCAGTCAGTCGTTGAACGGAATCGGTTGCCAATCCAATCCTTGCCGAGAAGGCATCAAGCGTACCACTGCCAGTAATGTCGAAGGATACTGAGGGCCGGCCGGGTAAGTTCAGTGCATTTGCCATGACGCCATCAGCGCCTTCGTTCAGACTGAGGCTTAGATCCAGCTGGTTATCCGAATTTCGAAAACTTGCATCCAACTTGAGCTGACCGTCATAATCAAGGCGATCAATCAGAAGCTCGGCTTTTCCTTCGCCACCGGACAAATCCAGGCTGCCAGATACGGCAGCGAGAGTTTGCTCGCCATAAACTGAAGCACCGATCTCCACGCGCTCGGCCAGCAGCTTCTCGATAGTGACCGATACTGGCAATTCCGGAAGTTGAAATCCTGTCGCCTCAGGAGCTGGCAGTTGGCTTTCGGCAGGAAGAGGCTGCCGGGGGAGCAGGATGGATTTGGCCGATAGCTCAGCGACCTCGATGCGGCCCCGCAGGAGCGCCGCTCGGTTCCAATCAAGTGTAACGTCGTTTAGTGTTAGCCACTCACCCTCACGATCCGAAATGGTCAACGTGTCTAGTGTGGCCTTGCCCGACAGCGCGCCGGCAAAGCCAGTGATTTCAACTGTCCTGTCTTCAGACGACAAGTTGTCTTCCAAGAGCTGTTCGAGATACCCGCCAGGGTCTTCTTCGGCGTCTTCGGTAGCTCCAAACAATCGGTCAAACCAACTGGTTGGCTCCTGCGCCAAGACCGGAAGAACCGACAAACAAACAAGCATGGCGAAGAGTAGGAACCGTCTCATCAGAACGCCTGCCCGATACCAACATAAATGTAGAAGTTAGATGCATCGGCATCGCCAGTGAGCGGCCGTGCGATATCAAGCCGGATGGGCCCGATCCCGGTATTGTAGCGCAGGCCAACGCCCGCACCGGAATGAGAGCTGCCACTGCCATCGGGAAAACTTTCGGCGCCAACGTAACCGTAGTCATAGAATCCAACGACCGAGATGGCATCTGTTAGGGCTGCGCGCAGCTCTGCTGAAAGGCCAGCAAAACTGCGACCACCGCTGGTGTTCCCTCCACCAACGTCTACGGAAAGTGACTGATAATCCTGACCGCGAACCGTGCCACCGCCACCTGAATAGAAGCGGTAGAATGGTGGGCTGTCTAGAAGGTCTGGTCCTACGAGTGATCCGAACTGAAGCCTTAGTGCTGCAGTCAGTGGGCGATCTTCGCGAAACGTTCGATAGCCGCGTGCATCCAACTTAAACTGGGCACCGCTGTCCGAGCCTTCAATTCCGTAAAACGGCACGGCTGTTACATCGAAGAAGACACCTTTTGACGGGTTCAAAGCGTTGTCCCGGCGATCAAGCGTCGCTCGCAATGGAAGTTGCGCCAAGCGATAGGTTTCTGCGCCAAATGCGTCTTCAACTCTTGAGTACAGGTAGCCCAGCCCGAATTCGACGACGAGCTCGTCAGTCGCATAACGCGTGAAGCCAAGCTCAAACTCTCCTGATTTGGAGATGTAGTCGGGCTCGTCGTCTTTTCCGAAACTGAGCGTCGCAAACAAGTCGACGTCAGGCCTTGGTGTCGCTGGACGCTCGTATCTCAGGTCGAGATGATAGTCGGTTCCGCCTGTTTCGCCGCCAATACCTGATACCTCGCCCTCGACTCGAAATCTTTCCGCCCCGCCGAGCAGATTCCGATGCATCCAAAAGCCGGTCAGTTGAAGACCTTCGACGTTACTCACTTCTGCGCCAAAACCGAACCGGCGTGGGATTTGTTCGGCGACCGAGATGTGCAGCGGAAGTGTGTCGCCGGGACCGATGTCTTCGGCCTCGTCAATGGTAACCGATTGAAAACTTCCGGTGCGTCTCAGCCTCCGTTCAGCCCGCGCGATTTCTTCAGGGTCGAATTCGTCGCCTTCTTCTAAGCCTGCTATCGTATCAATTCGACGCGTGCGTACATTCTTGTTGCCGGAAATTGTAATCGAACCAAAACTGAGCTTCGGACCGGTAGACACGGTCAAATCGGCATCAATTGTTCGCGTGTCGTGCCTTGCTACAATTCGCTGATTGATGATTTCGGCTTTGCCGAATCCGGCTTGCCGCCAATCCGTGATGGCTTCTGCAGCGGCATCGCGAATTGCAGTGGTACTGCCCGGTGCTCCGGATTGAAACGATTCCGGCAATTCGGTTGACGGCGTCAATGGCGCAACGCGTGCTTGCGCAAACCGATATACGGGTCCGGTATCAATCAATACTCTGATTTGGTTTATCTTTTTTGGTGCGGCCAGAGGCTGAATTTCAGATACCTCCTTTCCATCCGCTTGGATCGAGATGGTTCCGCCAAATCGGCCCGCTTCGTAGAGAATTGCCAGAATTCGCGCATAATCGGCACGGGCAGATGCGATAAGTTCTTGTGGATCCGTCACCTTTTCTCGGTGAGCCGTTGCCAGCAACGACGATGCACCAATCGCTTCGGAAAGATCATCATTTGGGGGCGAAATTGATATCCGCAGATCTGTTTGCGCAACAGCAGTGAATGAGCCGAAGCTCAGCACGCAAAGCGCAATAGCAACTACCCAGAAAAACCGTCTCATCCTCAACTCATATCGGCGAAGCGAGAGATGTGACAGTGTGGATATGTTCACATTTTCTCGGTTGCCGAGTTTAGGTGGCGAACCTCTCGCTGCGGGAACGGAATGGATATGTCATCGGCATGGAACGTATCCCACAGCGCCAAGAAAACGTTGCCGCGAATATTCGTAAGCCCACCGGTCGGATCGAGGATCCAGAACCTCAATACGTAGTCGACAGAGCTGTCGCCGAATCCAGTGATGTGACAAACGGGAGGTTTCGTCGAAAGAACACGGTCACAGCCTTGTGCCGCTTCGATCGCCAGTTTGCGCACCAGATGTGGGTCATCCTTGTAGGAAGTTCCAAAGTGGATATCGAGGCGGACAAAGTCGTTTGAATGAGACCAATTAACGACCTGACCAGTGATCAGGTCTTCATTAGGGACCAAATACTCCCGACCATCTCGTGTTGTGATCGAGACATACCGAGCGCCCAGCGCGTTGATCCATCCAAAAGTCTCCCCGATGGAAATCACGTCGCCCGGCTTAATCGACTTGTCGAGCAAGATAATGACGCCGGACACCAAGTTTGACACGACCTTTTGCAGGCCGAAACCAAGGCCGACACCAATGGCACCTGACAGCACTGCAAGGCCGGTCAGATCGACGCCAACAACCTTGAGCCCAAGAAAGAAGGCGGCACCAAATAGCAGTACCTGAATTGCTTTAACGGCCAGTACCTGCATCGATGGCGAAATTTCATCGTTCGACTTGATCGCGACCGATGCCGACTGCGTCACAATGCGAGCAATCGCAAAAAGAACACCGATGGAAATGAGAGCCTGCAGGATCGTCAGGAGGCTGATGTTGATCTCGCCCATAGACAAGGCGATGTCGTCAAGAAAATCACTGACTGCGTCGATCACACCAAGGAAATGCAGCGTGATGTAGATCCATAAAAACCAGGTGACGATGCGGCGTAAAAAAGCATTTTTTACCAGAGGCGCCGCAAGGCCAACCAACAGTATGGCAAGGCTGATGCTGCCCACTAACTCCAGCAAAAAGCGGCGCGACATAAACGGCGTCACTTCTGACATGGTCCATGCGGCGACCCAAACGATGATAGTGAAGAAGATCAGGCCGATGCGCTTGTGGAGATTGATCAGCCAACGAAGCTGCCACTTTGGGCGACCTTCAAGAGTGCGCATCCAGTTATGGATCTTTGGACCAAGCCAAGCCTTTAGGCCCCATGCCAGTAGTATACACAGCACCAGAATGCCGATTTGCCAAAGCCGAGATGGCAGCAAAAGGAGCTGTCCCTGAGATAATGCCTCTTCCCAAAGCGCCCGCAGTTGCTCGATCAATGGTGTCGTCTGCTCCATACCGTCACGATGCACCGAGAGTTTGACTTGGGCAAGCGACTGGCCAACGGATCAGCGGTAAACTTGGTCTTCGGTTGGGAATTTTCGGTCCCGGACATCTTCCGCATAGTTCTTGACGGCTGACTCGATTTGGTTTGCCAGATCGCCGTAGACTTTCACAAACTTTGGCGGTCTAGAGTTCAATCCAAGCATATCTTCAAGAACCAGAATCTGACCGTCGCAGTCGGCTGACGCTCCAATACCAATCGTTGGAATATCAATCATCTTGGTGATCTTTGCTGCCAGTGGCTCCACCATGCCCTCAAGAACAACAGCGAAGGCTCCGGCATCGGCCACGGCCTTGGCATCTTCTTCATGCGCGGGCCAGGTGTCTTCCTGACGACCTTGGGTTTTGAAACCTCCCATGACGTGGCTGGACTGGGGTGTCAGACCGGTGTGCGCCATCACCGGAATTCCGCGTTCCACCAGGAAGTGAATTGTCTCCGCCATGCGGGATCCGCCCTCAAGCTTCACCGCGCCACATCCGGTTTCCTTCATGATTTTGGCTGCATTTCGGAAAGCGACGTTTGGGCTTTCTTCGTATGTGCCAAACGGCATATCCACGACGATCAACGCTTTCTTGGTGCCGCGAACAACAGCACGGCCGTGCATGATCATAAGGTCAAGTGGGACACCCACCGTCGTTTCCATGCCGTGCATGACCATTCCAAGGCTATCACCGACCAAAATGAAGTCGGCGTATCCGTCAACGATCGCTGCAGTGTGCGCGTGATAGGACGTTAACGAAACTATCGGATCACCACCCTTACGCGCTGCAAGCTGCGGAACGGTTGTGCGACGGACGGGTTTGGCGGGTTCGGTTGTCACGGGGAAATCTCCCTTTGGTCGATTAGCAGTACCGAGCCGAACTCGGCCGATATCATAATTGCGATTTTTGATGTGAGCGAACCCGACACCGGCTCAAGCGTTTCGGCGGCAACAATGTCAACAGCGCGTAAGGTAGCGCGAGGCTCTGATTTGATGTGTTCGCGGATGACGTCGCCTATGGCTTCGACGGTTGCACCGTCACTTGCTGCCTTTTGTGCGCGAACCAGGCTTTGATTGAGAACAACCGCCGCGGCGCGGTCCTTGGGTGTCAATCGTGCGTTGCGAGATGACATAGCCAGACCGTCGGTTTCTCTTACTGTTGGAACGCCTACGATCTTCAACGGGAAATGCAGATCGCGAACCATCTTTCGTATGACCTGAAGCTGCTGATAATCCTTCTCGCCAAAGTACGCCGCATCAGGCTGACAGATGTTGAATAGCCGCGCGACCACAGTCGCGACACCACGGAAATGACCAGGCCGAACCTTGCCGTGTAGCTTGTTGGCAAGTTCAGTTGTTTCCACAATGGTTTCGTCGCCAGGTGGATAAATCACATGCACTTCCGGCAGAAATAGAGCGTCCACACCTTCGGCTTTCAAGAGACTGATATCGCGATCATCGTCAGATGGGTAATGGGCAAGATCTGCGACTTCTCCAAACTGTGTTGGATTCACAAATATCGTGGCGACGACCCTGTCATGGTCCGCCCGCGCCGCGCGCATCAATGTCAAATGCCCGTCATGGAGCGCACCCATGGTCGTAACCAGCCCCACGGATTCGCCGGCTTGGCGGTATCCGGCAACGATGCTTCGAATTTCTGCTACGGTCGCACAAATCTTCATGAGTCTTGCCTAGACCGAAGCAAATCCAGCCTCAAGACGGTGGGCCGAGCGACGCTGGGGAAAAGAGCACACCGAATTGCTCACACCAGATGACCACAGACTTGATGACCGATAGATCGGTGCCTGCGGGTACTGAGTAGGCTTGATCACCCACATTCCCTTTCAACTGGCCAAGTGACACCCAAAAGCTACCCGATACATCCGACGACTTCTCCGGGTCGGGATGAGCGGACAACCAAACCTCCAGATCAGGACCGTTGGTTACCTCAAACTCGGAAAGCTGAATTTCGTGACCGCCGCCGGGTAACATCACCAGAGTTGCGACGCCCGTACCTTTGTGGGCACGGTCAGCATCTCTGAAAGTTCCAACAGAAACCGTCTGTGCCTCTGCCAATGTTTCGGCGACTACGTTGTCGAACAAAAGCGGAGAGAACGCGTACCAAAGAAATGCGCCAACCGGCATGCCGACGATGAAACCGAAGATGAAAGTTTTTAACCAACGCATGTGCGTCCCTCCGATTGTGCTGCACTTATCTTAGTGAACTCCGTTGTCGGAACGAAGCGTTGTTTTGACCATGCAACTCCTTGGTATTTATTCACAAGGTCGCTTTCGACACGCATCGCGTCGGCTAGACCATTCGAACAAACCCACGTTAAGCTAGCGTCCGCGATATTGCGTCTGGGAGAATCCGTTCATGAAAACGCACGTCAAAGCTTTGGTCGTCGGTGGCGGCGCTGTTGGTACGTCAATTGCTTATCATCTGGCAAAGGCCGGGTGGGACGATGTCATGTTGCTTGAACGCGACGAGTTGACGTCTGGGTCAACATGGCACGCTGCCGGATTGCTTCCGCTTTTCAACATGTCCTACGCCACGACTCACATCCACAAATACTCGGTCGATTTCTACAAACAACTCGAGGCCGAGACAGGTCTCAACGCCGGTTTCTCGGTCGTCGGCAACTTGCGCATGGCGCAAACCAAGGACCGGATGGACGAGTACATGCTCTATGCAACGACCGCCGAGACCTGCGGAGTTCCATATGAGTGGTTAAGCGCAAATGACATCAAAGATCGCTGGCCTTTGATCCGTACAGATGACCTGGAAGGCGCCATTTATCATCCGACCGACGGCTACATTAACCCGGCTGACGTGACCATGGCGATGGCGAAAGGTGCGCGTCAACGCGGTGTCATGATCGAGCGCAAGTGGCAGGCCGACGCCTATCACTGGACTGGCGACCATTGGGACGTCACCTGTACCAAAATGATCGAAAAAGGTGGCAATCTGGTCCCTTCGGACGAGCGAATTGTCATCCATGCCGAACATGTCGTTACGGCCACGGGCAACCATGCCCAAAGAACTGCCAAGCTACTTGGCATCAAGATGCCTGCGATACCGGTAGAACATACCTTCATCGTGATGGAGCAGGACCCGTCCCTCGTAGATTGGCGGAAGTCGAACCCTGAACACCCCGTGATCCGCGATGCTGACGCGCAATCTTATGTCCGCGAGGAACGTGGTGGATGGATCTTAGGTGTTTACGAGCAGGGCGCACCGGCTCGCTTTGAACATGGTGTTCCTGACAGCTTCCGTGCTGATCTGTTCCAGCTCGATCTGGAACGCATCGAAAGCCAGTACATGGCGATGATCCACCGTGTGCCATCATGTGAAGAATGTGGCCTCAAAGACGATTTCAATGGCCCGATCTGTTACACACCTGATGGAAACCCCTTGGTTGGTCCGGCACCGGGACTGCGCAATATGTGGCTTGCTGAAGGGTTCTCCTTTGGCATCACCGCTGCCGGCGGAACCGGCTACTACATGGCGCAGATGATGGTCGAAGGTGAAGCCGAAATTGACATGGCTAGCCTTGACCCCAAACGCTACGGCTCATGGATGACGACTGAGTATGCGGCCCGCAAAAACGAAGAGTGCTACTCACACGTCTATATCCTTCACCACCCCGACGAAGAACGAGAAGCCTGCCGACCACTTCGCACTGCCCCGGCATACGATCGCCAGAAGGCATTGGGAGCTCAGTTTGGTCAGGTCAACGGTTGGGAGCGGCCTAACTACTACGGTCCGATGGATGCGTCGGAGGATTACGACAACAAAGCCCGGTCGTTCCGTCGCGGCGGCTGGTGGCAATATGCCGTCGAGGAAGCGAAAGCGGTCCGTGAAGGCGTCGGTCTGATTGATGCGACTGCTTTTACAAAGCATGTTGTTCGAGGCCCCGGTGCGACGGAATTCCTCGATCAATTCACGTGTAACAAACTACCGCGCGTTGGGCGCATTAACCTGACTTATGCCCTGACCAGCCACGGAACGACACGCACGGAATACACGATCGTTCGCCGAGGCGAGAATGATTACTATCTTGTCTCCGCCGGTGCTTGGACAGCCTATGATGCTGATTATCTTATGAAATCTGCTGAAGACTTCATGGCCAACGGTGGCGGCTGGGTGGACATCCACGATGTCACCAGTCAATGGGGCGTTTTCGCAATCGCAGGCCCAAAATCGCGCGATGTCATGAATGAACTGGTTAAAGATGGTGATCCATCAACAGTGCTTGGCAACAAACGTTTCCCTTGGCTTTCAATGCGCGAGATCGAGTTGGGAATGTGCCCAACCATGGCCATTCGGGTTGCGTATACCGGAGAGCTTGGGTGGGAACTGCACCATCCAATCGAGATGCAGACGTATCTTTGGGATCAACTTCAGGAGGCTGGGGCGAAACATGGCATGAAGCTGGTTGGCGCACGTGCGCAAAACTGGCTGCGCCAGGAAAAGTCTTATCGGGCCTTCGGAACCGAGCTTGGCCGAGACGCTACTCCGTTGGAAGCCGGTTTGAATCGTTTCGTTGATCTGGAAAAAGACTTCTACGGCAAGGACAAGCTTGTTGAAACGGGAACGCGCGTCATGTGCGTTACGCTGCTGATCGACGGGCCAGATGACGCTGACCCATGGGGCAGAGAAGCTTTGTACAACGGAGAAACACGCGTGGGTCGCCTGACATCGGGAGGCTATTCGGTCCACTTTGGAAAATCCATCGGGATGGGATATGTGTCGCCCGATCTGGCGGCGCCGGGAACAGAGTTGCAGGTGAAAATCCAAGACAAGCTTTGGAAAGCCACCGTTACGGAAGACAGCCCTTACGATCCCAAGAACGAGGTCATCCGCAAAGACGGGTAACGTCTTTCGCGGCCAGATATTGAAGAGCTAAATTTAGGACTGCTATCGCGGCATAGGCGTTGCGTGCCTGTTGTACTCGGACCAGTCT
The DNA here is from genome assembly GCA_028818055.1 of Boseongicola sp. Lineage (GTDB taxonomy): Bacteria > Pseudomonadota > Alphaproteobacteria > Rhodobacterales > Rhodobacteraceae > JAPPOI01. The sequence goes on along the minus strand of JAPPOI010000458.1, from coordinate 38,629 downwards.
TCTATGTCTGGGTAGAACTTTTTCCGCCACGCGCGGACTTTCGGGTTCATCGTTCGCCGCCACATTGGTGGTATCAATGCCATCAGGGTCGTCAAAGGATATCCATAGGGAAGCTGCGGTGCTTCATCCGGCGAATACGTCTGAAGTAGCGGGAAGCGACGGCTTGGTTTGTAGTGATGATCCGAATGGCGCTGCAAATTGATTAAGAGCCAGTTCGACGCTTTGTGAGCCGAGTTCCAAGAATGGTGGGGACGGGTCGGTTCGTACTTGCCGTCTCCAAGATGCCGACGTGTCAGTCCATAGTGTTCGACATAGTTCACCAATTCCAACTGCCAGATTGCGATTAATGCCACGTAGACGAACATCATCAGTCCGATCCACCCACCAACGACGAACGCCAATGCAAGGAAAGCAACTTGTAGTGCGGCATAGCGCCAGAATGGATTGCTCTTATGCAAGGCAGGCAAGGACTTGCGGGCAAGCATAGCTTTTTCGGCCTTCCAGGCTGACGTCAGCGACTCTCGCAGCACTCGGAAAAAGAAGCGGTGAAAGTTCTCGTTGTACTTCGCGGTCACGGCGTCTCGCGGAGTGCCAACATATCGGTGATGAACCAAAAGATGTTCTGACCGGAAGTGGCCGTAAAGCGCCATCGCCATCAGGATGTCACCCAGCCAGCGCTCGAGTCTGTTGCTTTGGTGCATAAGTTCGTGAGCGTAAACGATGCCAATGGTTCCTGAGATCACACCAAGACCGAAGGCCACACCCAAAATCTCCCACCAAACCAAATGACCCGAAGTGGTCACGTAAGCGATGACCGCAAAGACCGTTACAAACTGCACCGGCGCCCAGATCATTGTGATGGCGCGATACCAGAACAGCGCGTCTTCGGGTGTGTCCGTATCTGGGTTTTCAAGGTCTAGACCGGCCACGGCATCGACAAGGCTATAAGTCGCCCAAGTGGACAACGGCACAAGCAGTATTGCCCAACCGCCGAATACAGCTCCGATCCAGACAATGGGGATCAAAAGCAATGACAGACAAAACGGCAGTGCACGGCTAAACCGGGCAATTGCTGGCGTTTCTGAAGCCATACTCATCTGGGTTCCCTATGTTTTGGCGAAGTCTACTCGCAGCGCGGCGTGTCGCTCAATCACTTAACAGTTCTTTTGACGCTAGGTTAAAGACCTTGCGCATTACTGTCGGTAGATCGCTTGGACGAAAGTTTGCAGGCGAAACGAAGTCGCCTGCCAAAGGTATATCACTCTCGCTCGCAGACGTGATGTGAACGTCCAAAATAAGATGAAAATGAGTGAAGGTGTGCCGCACGTCTGCGCCAAGTTTTGTCCATTCGGCTTGGATTGGCGGTTTGTGATCACAAATATTTTCACCCCATTCGGATCCGGGCCAACCCAGCATTCCACCAAGTAATCCCTTGTCAGGACGAGTCTCCAAAAGCCATGCTCCATCCCTGCGCCGGGCCACATATACGGCGCCTTTGCGCGTCGGCTTTGCGACCTTGGGCAGTTTTTTAGGGTAATTCGCGGCGACACCGGCCTTCCGAGCCTTACAAGAGGCAAGCCAAGGACAGATCCCGCACGCAGGGGACCTGGGAGTGCAAATCGTTGCGCCAAGGTCCATGACCGCCTGAGCGTAGTCCCCGGGCCTATTGGTTGGGGTTAGTGCGGTGGCAAGTTCAGTAAGTTCCGGTTTGGCCTTTGGGAGCGGTGTTTCCACCATGAACAATCGGCTCATGACGCGCTCAACATTACCGTCAACGACAGTTTCCGGTTGATCGAATGCGATCGCTGCAATGGCGGATGCTGTGTAAGGGCCAATGCCCGGAAGCGTTAGCAAAGTAGCCTTGTTGTCTGGAAAAAATGCATTGTGATCCGAAACGATTGCCCTGGCACACTTCAGCAGATTACGGGCCCGTGCGTAGTAGCCAAGTCCAGCCCATTCACCCATAACTGCTGCGTCCTCTGCGTTCGCGAGATCGACAACCGTTGGCCAAAGCGAGGTAAATCGTTCGAAATAGGGACGAACGGCAGTGACGGTTGTCTGCTGAAGCATTATCTCACTCAGCCAAACCTTATATGGGTCGGGTCGTACTCCGTTTGCACGATTCTTGGGCCCAATACGCCAAGGCATTTCACGCGCGTGGACATCATACCAAGCAAGCAAATCGTCGGCGCTGGTAACGTCACGCAATGTTTATGCTCCTGTTATCGGCTTTTCAGTGGCGTCGGCCCATTCGTTGATTAGAATGGCGTTGAGATGCAGGAAAGCAAGCCGATGAAGCACGCCCGTCGCAAACGGGGTTTCGAGCGGGCGTCAAGCCTTGTGCAAACTCGTGTGCGCGAGGCCAGTGAAACGCGCGGGTTTGCAGTTACTCGCCTGCTTACGCATTGGGATGACATCGTCGGTGCTGACCTTGCGGGTCAGGCGAAGCCCGTAAACGTGAGCTACGGCCGCGGATTTGGCGCGACGCTGACCCTTCTCGTTAGTGGAGCGGTTGCGCCCCTAATCGAGATGCAGAAAGACAAGATTCGGGATCGAGTTAACGCGTGTTATGGCTATGCAGCCATTGCGCGGATAAAAATCACCCAAACTTCGGCCACTGGTTTCGCGGAACCAAGTGGAGGTTTTAAACATGCGCCGACCGAGCGCCCGGTGTCTGCCGAGGCACAGAGCGAGGCAAAAGCGCAAGCGAAAGGTGTGCGGGATATTGAACTACGAGATGCGCTGGAAAAACTGGGCGCTAACGTTCTATCTCAGACGTAACAGGAACAAGGGTATTCATTGATATGACTCGTAAAATCATGAGCTGGGGTCAGCTCATCGTTCTGTCGACTGTACTTGCATTTGCGGCATCACTTGCCGCTGTGGCGCAGGATGCATCTGACATCGATACATCGGACATTGCTGAAATGCAGATCGGCAACGCCGATGCTGCGGTCACCGTGGTCGAATATGCTTCATTTACCTGTCCGCATTGTGCGTCGTTTCACGCTCAAGCGTTCAAAGATCTGAAGGCTGATTACATCGACACCGGCAAAATCAACTTTGTTTATCGCGAAGTTTATTTTGACCGCTTCGGCTTGTGGGCTGCGATTGTTGCACGCTGCGGCGAGGGCGCCGAGAACCGTTTCTTTGGCATCGCCGATATGCTCTACGAACAGCAAAGCGATTGGGCACGTCAATCGGATCCCAACGAAATCGTTGATCGTCTACGCACCATCGGAAAGACTGCTGGACTGACGGATGCTCAGTTGGATCAATGCTTCAGCGATGGCGACACCGCTCAAAAGATGTACGCTAGATATCTCCAGCAGGCGGAAGAAGATGGGATCAACTCTACACCATCATTCGTCATCAACGGCACGAAATACACCAACATGCCTTATGACGAGATGAAAGATATTATCGACGCGGCGATGGGCGGTTAATGGCTCCACTCGCTGGGCTGAAAGTACTAGAACTAGCGCGCATTCTGGCCGGCCCCTGGGCCGGCCAAACGCTTGCAGACCTTGGAGCCGAGGTCATCAAAGTCGAAAGTCCGGACGGCGATGATACTCGCCGCTGGGGACCGCCCTTTATTGAGCATGACGGGGAAACCAATGCGGCGTATTTCCATGCCTGCAACAGGGGAAAATCTTCGGTCATTGCCGATCTGAAGACCCAAGAAGGACGAGAGACCGTTTATTCGCTTGTCCGAGAAGCCGATGTGCTGATTGAAAACTTCAAAGTCGGGAGCCTTGCGAAATTTGGCTTGGACTATGCAAGCGCCTCGAAGCTGAATCCGCAATTGATCTATTGCTCGATCACGGGGTTCGGGTTGGATGGCCCATACGCAAACCGCGCCGGCTACGACTATGTTCTGCAGGGCATGTCAGGATTGATGTCGTTTACCGGTGAGCCCGACGGCCAGCCGATGAAATCGGGCGTAGCAATCACAGATGTCTTTACCGGCCTTTATTCCGTTATCGCGATCCAAGCAGCTTTGGCCCAGCGAAACAGAACCGGAACAGGTCAGCATATCGATATGTCGCTTATGGATGCAGCTGTAGCAGTTACTGCCAATCAGGCGTTGAACTATCTAGCGACTGGAGACGCGCCAAAACGGTTAGGGAATGCTCATCCAAATCTGATGCCCTACCAGGTCTTCGAATGTTCTGACGGGTGGGCGATTGTCGCTGTTGGCAACGATCGTCAATTTCGGTCCTTGTGCCAGCTTTTGGATCGCGCCGATCTTCGAGATAATCCAAGATTCGAAACAAATGCCAAGCGTCTTGCGGCGCGGGATGAACTCACGCAGATGCTGCAAAGTTCAATTATCGAGTGGGCAAAAGCTGATCTTCTAACGACCTGCGAGAAGTCAGGTGTGCCGGCTGGTCCGATCAACGACATGAACGATGTCTTTGATGATCCTCAAGTCATCGCGCGAGGATTGCAGATTGATGGCGAAGGAGTGCCCGGCGTCCGTACCCCAATCGTTTTCTCCGACGCCGAACTTGCATTTGGCAAGCCCGCTCCGAATCTAGGTCAGGGAAGATCCCAGTTCACGTTTAAAGACGAGAGTTGATGAGACCCTTAACCGCTGCAGGCTCTGAAAACTTAAGACGCACAGGGACTGCTAGAACTTTGGCCCGGAAAGCGGGGGGCAATCTCACCGCGTCCTTTTCAGTCGTGACCAACTGAGCTCCGAGCGACTGAGCTTCCATCTCTAAGCGTTTCAGAAGTGCATCGGTCAGTGCCTGATGATCATCTAGGGCGTGCGAAGACACGATTTCAGCGCCAAGATCTTTGAGCGTCACAAAGAACTTTTCAGGCAAACCGATGCCCGCAAACGCGACGACTCTCAGCCCCTGCCAATCCATTCCGGTTTCTAAAGGTGCCAATTCGGCCTTGAATCGGGGAACTGTCACCTCAGATGACCAAGTTGCGTCAAACCGGCGCTGCCCAGTGTCGTCGCCAATAATGATCACCGCATCGGCGCGCGACATTCCCTCGGCGACCGGCTCGCGCAATGGGCCGGCTGGGATCACTCGGCCATTTCCAAATCCGCGATACGCATCCGCCACAACGAATGACAGCGACTTCTTCACTGAAGGATTCTGAAAACCATCATCCAGAAGAACCAACTCAGCACCGTCGGAAATGGCGGCTTCAACCCCAAGTTCGCGTTTCTTCGACACCCACGTTGGCATGAAAGCCGAAAGTAGGAGCGGTTCGTCGCCGACCTCTGCTGCCGAATGAGTACGCTCGTCAACGCGGACAGGCCCGGTAAGACTGCTGCCGTAGCCGCGGGAAACGACGTGGACGACTCGATCCGACATCAACTCGGCGATCGCAACAACCGTGGGCGTCTTTCCAACGCCTCCGATGTTGATGTTGCCGATACAAACAACTGGCACTTCGGGAACCAGGTCCGGAGCCTGTGAAATCCTTCGTTTGGTTGCCTGCCCGTAAAGATAACCCAGCGGAGACAGCAATCGTGCCATGACGCCGGGTTGACTTGGATGCCTATTCCAAAATGCTGGCTGTCTCACTGCGAGGCCTCGATCCGATCAAGTTCGACGTCGATGATTTCTGCCAGCTTTTCGACGACGTGTGCGCTCTCGGATGTGATCGACCAGCCGATATGCGCCAAGGAAGCTGCCCTATCCGGTGCCAAAAGAGAAAAGATCGTTTCACCAAGTTCGCTTACGTCACTTAGTGCCACTGTTGCGTTCGAGGCCTTCAACATTTCATACCGTGCTTCTGCGCCATTTGTGTTTGGCCCATGAACGACAGCCGAACCAAGTGCGGCTGGCTCAAAAGGATCAGTAGCGTTGCGAGCGGGGTCAAATGTACCACCAAGGTAGCAGATGGGTGCTAGCCGGTACCAAAGCCCCATTTCATCTTCTGTATCTGCGATCAGCACCTGAACATCGTCCAAACGACCGGTCATGTCGGTTCGAAGAGCGGTTCTCCAACCTTTGGCGTCGAACTTCTTGGCCAGGGACTCGGCCTCGCCAAGATTATCTGGAACGACAATCAGAAGGAGCCTGTGGGCTGCGCGAATTGTGCGGCGCTGTGCTTTTTCGACGAAGTCAATTTCATCTGCGGCCAGCCGGGCCGCAAGCCAAATTGGCCTGCCAGCAGTCGCTGCAGACAGGTCGCTAAGCTCGTCTTCGTCGCAAGTTAAAGCCATTGCAGTATCGCTTAGTGGGCCAGTAACTTGTATCTTTTCTGCAGGCACGTCCAGCGACCGGAAGGCATTCAGATCGGCGGCGGAAGGCGCGAGAAAGTAATCAAAGTAAGAAAGCAACGAACCCGCAAGATGCCCAACTCGACCGTTGTGGGTTAACTGACCGCGCTTGCTTGCCGCAAGGATCATTGGGATTCCACGCGCGGATGCATCGGCAATAAGGTTGGGTCGATCAGGTGCCCCCAAAAACACGCCGATGTCAGGTTGCCAATGATCAAGGAAACGACTGACTGACCCCGACGTTTCCCCAGGTGCCAATTGGTGAATAGCCGCCGATGTAACTGCGTCCGGTGGCGCTTCTGGCTCTGAACTGGTCAGCAGCCCATAAACAGGCTCACCACGAAGCTTTGCCAGCTCCTGAGTCAGGGCGACAATCGCTCCCGCCTCTGACGCTCTTTGGGCATGAACCCAGACAACGCAGCCTCTGGGGCGCTCGAATTCGGATTGCCCCAAACGTTCAGGCGTACGCTTTGGATCAGGAGTTGCCGAAGGTTTCCGCGCCAGGTCGCGAACACGCGCAGCTGCATAAAGCAGCTGCGAAACCAGTCGCGGACGACCTGATGTCAGCTGCCCAGCTCCTCAGTCGCCGAAGCCGCAGCCTCTTCGTCGCGCAGCCGATGCAGGTGAGCGATGAAGTAGCGCATATGAGCGTTGTCCACTGTGCGTTGCGCTTCGGATTTCCAAGCATTGTAGGCGGCCGCGTAGTCCGGGAAAATTCCCACGATGTGAATGTCATCGACGTCTTTGAAGACGTTCTTGCTTGGGTCGACGAGTTCTCCGCCAAAAACCAAGTGCAAACGCTGTGTCATAAGGCTCTCCGTTTCGTTGTCGGCAGGCTAACCGGTGGCGCAGGTGCGTCAACCCGAAGGTTAAGCTAACGCCTGCAGAACTTCGCCATGCATTGGCAACGCCGTAGCGACCACACCTGCCGATTTTCTGGAAGGTGTATTGAATTGGATGTCTCTGCCAGCCCGGTCCGTAACGCGTGCGCCAGCTTCTGTGGCAATCAGGGTACCGGCGGCAATGTCCCACTCCCACGTCGCGCGTAGCGTGAGCATGCCGTCAAAGCGACCTTGTCCAACCAGTGCAAGACGATATGCCAGCGATGGCCGGAAATGTCGCGCAAATCCCGGGACCGGGCCTTTCCAGAATCTGTCCTGCAGTGTCACGCGTGGAGTTAGGATTGTAGCGCCTTCGAATGCATCGCGATGAGACGCAACCATGGTTTCGCCGTTCAGTTTTGCGCCACTTCCCAAAGTCGCCGTGAACATGCGGTCGGTTACCGGCAAATACACGCAAGCAGCTGTCACAACTCCATTCTCGACCACAGCCAAGGAATGGGCCCAGTGCTTTTCGCCAGCCACGAATGAACGGGTTCCGTCGATCGGATCGACGATGAAAACTTTGCTCGCGTCCATGCGGGCTGGATCGTCTTCGGTTTCCTCCGAAACCCATCCATAGTCCGGTCGGGCGCGCAGCAATGTGGCGTTCAAATGCGAGTCGACCGCAAAATCGGCCTCGCTGACGGGGTCGTCGCCGCCTTTGTCCCAAACTTGGGGATCTTCACGCCAGAATGAACGCGCGATTTCTCCTGCTTCTCGGGCCGAAGCCTCAAGCAGTTCGATATCACTCACCGGCAATGGTCAGGCCTTCTACAAGAAGCGATGGGACAACGCGGCTGAGGTGAGCGCGTGCATCGTTTGCGGGGCGAATGCTGCGCAGCATTTCGTTCAGATTACCGGCAATCGTACATTCATTCACCGGATAGGTGATCTCGCCACCTTCTACCCAGAACCCACTTGCTCCACGGGAATAATCACCAGTGGTTGGATTGATGGACGAACCGATCAGTGAGGTGACAAGCAAACCGGTTCCCATATCGCGCAACAAGTCATCCCGTGAATCGTCACCAGGTGTCAGGGATATGTTGCCCAGCCTCGGTGCTGGCGGGCTTCCGGCACCACGCGCCGCGTTTGCTGTGCTGGTCATTCCCAGTTTCCGCGCGGTGGCCAGATCAAGCGTCCAACCCTGAAGAATACCGTTATCAACAACGGTCCGGCGGTGCGTCGCGAGTCCTTCGGCGTCAAACGGCTTGGATGACGAAACCCGGGGACGATGGGGGTCTTCGATGATCGACAACCCCTCTGGCAGTACCTGTTCACCCAATTTGTCCTGCACCCACGAGGCGCCGCGGGCCACAGATGCACCGTTTGCGGCGGACAGAAGGTGCCCGATCAGACCGGACGCCACCCGCTCATCGTAGAGAACTGGAAAAGCACCTGTCGGTGGCTTTCTGGCACCGGCGCGCTCAATAGTTCTTTCACCTGCAATGCGCCCGACGTCTTCCGGACTCGGCAATTCGTCGGCAAATACCCGGGATTCCCCATAATAGTCGCGCTCCATCTCCGTGCCTTCGCCTGTGATGGCAACGCATGAAAGCCAGTGGGACCCTCGGGCGTAGCCACCAGCAAACCCGTTGGTTGCCGCCAAGTACATCATGCTGCGCGAGAAGCCGGAACTGACGCTGTCGGCTTTTGAAATACCCGGAATGGCCAATGCCGCCGCCTCAGCACGCGCCGCTGCATCCTGCAAGTCGTTCGGAGCGGGGTCCGGCCGATCATCAACCAGTTCTAAACTCTCAACATCCCAGTTCGTTGCGATTTGATCTGCCGCAGCGAGTCCTATGTGCGGGTCTTCAGGCGCCAGACGCGCCATTGCGACGGCGCGCTCCGCCATCTCATTGATTGTCGAGGCGTTGGTATCAGAAGCCGAGACGCAAGCCTGCCGTTTGCCAATCAAGACCCGTAAACCGATCTCGATCCCTTCCGATCGCTCAGCATGTTCCAGAGCGCCGTTCAGCACTTCGATCGAGACGGACGTGCCGTCGGTCGCAATCGCGTCGGCGTCGTCTGCGCCAGCTTTTTTGGCGGCGGACAAAAGCTGTTCGGTTAGTTTCTGCAGTTCAGACATTTGGGCTCCGGTGGAAACTAGTGGAGACCTAGTCTTCATGGCATGACCCTGCAAGGTTCCCGATATGCACTAAACAAAAAAGCACCGCCGAGATGGGCGGTGCTTTTGATGTCTGTTCTGTTCAGATGATCAGCGAATACGCTGACCATTCGCCAGGATCGAACCGTCTTCTTTCATTTCGATCGTCGAAATCAAAGTGTCTGCACCATCGCCAGGTCGTGCAAACAGACCCAGCATCATGCGCGCGCCCATGGCTTGTTCTTCTGGAACAAGCCCCATGGCAACCAACGTGTCGAGCAAACCGTTGCCGCCGACAAGCTTAAGATTGGCTACGCCAGATGGAATTGGAATTCCGATCGAGTTGTCGAAAGTGAATGCGCCGTCACCAGTCAGTTCTGCTCCTGCCAACGTCAAAAGTAGGTTGTTGACGCTTACCTCTTCCAAAGTCCCCGGAGGCGCAGCATTCGGGTTCTCGGCGAACTCAGGCGATGTATAGTCCTCGGTCAGGATACCCTTGCCAGCAATATCAATTATCAACGTTGCCGGATCGCGGGGCAGCTGACCGGTTGGGTCAAACAGTCCCCAGATCATATCGTCAATCTCAAGCCCGGTCAGGTTGATACCCAAACCAAAGTTTTGGGGGTCTTCGCCGGGTACCAATGGCATCTTAAGCGTGCCGCCACTCTCGGCCATCTTAAGATTGACCGATGGCAATGGGATCATGTCACCCGAAATTGAAATTGCCGAACTTTGGTTGGTTCCGCCGTATGACAATCCGCTCTCGTTGAAAGTTCCAAACAGCGTGCCGGATGCGGCCGACGCGACCATCTGGAATGCGCCATCCGGTCCATCAGCTGCGATCGTGTAAGAAGCTGGTCCATGCGTAAGCGTGCCTTCTTGACGAAAACCGCCCTGAACCATTTCAGATGCTGACATGGCGACATTGACCTCGCCAAGTGTGCCCGTGGTCGTCTGTGTCATGTCGGCTAGAGAGAACTGGAACGAGCCGTTGCCGTTACCTTCAGGATCCTCAAATTCCATGTTCATCGTCATCGATGCGATTGTCGCGTCGCTTGTGTAGTTCCGCAGATCGCCATCTGTGATCGTAAAGAAGCCTTCCGTATTGAGCATCTGGAAGTCCAGATTCAGCGGAAGATCTTCAGGGATCTCTGAGCCTTCGATTGTCAAATCGCCCATCGAAATCATTGGATAGACCATGTCGTAACGCATCTCGGATGCATCGCCGGAAATGATCAATGACGCGTCTGGCTGAACAACAGTCAAGGTGACTTTTGCGTCCTCGCCTTCAGGCGACGTCGCCTCGACTTCAACTGGGATTGAATCCGACATGGCGACACTTACTGCGCCGTCACCAGTTTCGGTGAAGACGATGTCGCCAATACTGATGCTCATGGAACCGTCTGGAAGTTCGAAATTTGCAGTTAAACCAGAAACGGTAACGATCCCGCCTGACGAGCTTTCCGAGCCGATCGTAAGGTCGGCGCCGTAGCTTTCCATCATATCTTTCCAGTCCGCCCAGACCTGGTTGGCTTCCAGTTCGGCAAGGGCAGGGCTGGCGAAAAGCGCCAGCACGGATGCGGTTGAGAGTGCGCGAGAAATGGTCATTGGTTTTATCCGGTACAAATAGGGGTGGGCGAACAATCCAAAGGTGCTTAAGTGCAGTCAAGGAGTTGCTGTCTGAATCCAGACGGCCCGCAAGAACGTGTCCGTGATAGCACGGACTAAGGCATATTGGAGGCGCAAATGACTGTTTATGGCAAAACCGTGATGATTACCGGGGCAAGCCGGGGAATTGGAGAAGCGACAGCGCGGCTGTTTGCATCTGAAGGCGCCAATGTTGTTTTGCTGGCACGCGGGCAAGATGCCATCGCTGAAATTGCAGGCGAAATCGGGGCAAACGCCTTGGCTGCACCATGTGATGTTAGCCGCTATTCCGAAGTCGTCGCCGCGGTAACGGCCGCCAATGATGCCTTCGGTCCGGTCGATGTTTTGATTAACAACGCCGGAGCAATTGAGCCTGTCGCCCACATTGGCGCAGCCGATCCCGAAGCCTGGGGTCACGTCATCGACATCAATCTCAAAGGTGTTTTCTACGGAATACGGGCTGTACTTCCATCGATGGTCGAGAGGGGCGGCGGCACAATTCTGAATATTTCGTCAGGGGCGGCCTATGGTCCTGTCGAAGCTTGGTCGCATTATTGTTCGTCAAAAGCAGGTGCGTTGATGCTGACCCGAGCGACTGACAAAGAATACCGCGACAAAGGTATTCGCTCGCTCGGCCTGTCGCCAGGAACGGTTGCCACCGAAATGCAGCGCGAAATTAAGAAAAGCGGCATCAACCCAGTAAGCCAGATGGAATGGAGTGATCACATACCGCCGGAATGGCCAGCCAAGGCGTTGCTATGGATGTGCACGGCTGCGTCTGACGAATATCTGGGCCAGGATGTTATGCTTCGAGATGATGGGGTGCGTGCGCAATTGGGTCTTACAGCTTAAGCGCTCGTTACCGACGCGAACGGCGTTTCCCAGGTGTTTTTGAATGAAACCCGGGTGGACGCTTTTGGACCCAACTCACGAAATTTGAGATCCGCGGATGAGACCTCAACGCTGCAATTGTAGAATAGTTTTTGGCAAGCTCGGTTTCGGTCAACGTGGCGTGGATTTCATTGTGACAAATCTGGTGAAGCAGAACGGTCGGGCCCCCTTTGCCTCCGCGCAGCTTTGGTACGAGGTGATGAAGGCTTTGCTTGGCGTCCGGCGGAATTGGCCGGTCGCACAGTGGACAGATTGGATCGTTCATGGTCAGCGATGATGGAGCTTCCAAGCATTTTGGCAAGGTCGATGCCTTGGTCGTTGGAGCTGGCCCCGCAGGATTGATGGCGGCCGAAGTTCTCGGTCGGGGCGGTGCCTCGGTGCTGGTCGCCGACGCCATGCCGTCAGTTGGTCGGAAGTTTTTGATGGCCGGTAAGTCAGGCCTCAACCTGACAAAATCGGAGTCCGCCGATGACTTTTTTGGAAGCTACCGCGACCTTTCACCGGAGATGATTGCGGCCCTGAAAGACTTTGGCCCTGACGACGTTATGCGCTGGGCAGAAGACTTGGGTGAGCCGCTTTTCACGGGGACGTCGGGCAGAGTTTTTCCCGTCGCGATGAAGGCGTCACCGATATTGCGTAAATGGCTAATGCGGTTGGATGGACTTGGTGTCGAACGCCGGACGAAATGGAAATGGTTGGGCTGGGAAGAAGACAGTAGCCGGTTTTCCACTCCGGAAGGCGATGTTGTTGTTACGCCCAAGATAACTGTTTTGGCGATGGGCGGCGGCAGTTGGGCCAGACTGGGATCGGACGGCGCATGGGTGGATAAGGTTGAGGCCGATACCGTGGCTTTCCAGCCGTCAAATGTTGGATTGGCGGTGGACTGGTCGCCTCACGTCTGTGCCTTGGCAGGTACGCCGGTAAAGAACACACGCATGGTGGCTGGAGGCGCTGAAACGCGCGGTGAATGGGTCATCACAAACCGCGGCATGGAAGGCGGCGGCGTTTATGACATCTGTCGGGAAGTTCTGGATGGGTCACAGCTGAAGATTGACCTAGTACCGGATTTTCCGGTGAGCCAGATCACCGAGAAGCTAAAAAAGCCGCGTGGCAAAGGATCGTTCATGGTCAGCGATGATGGAGCTTCCAAGCATTTTGGCAAGGTCGATGCCTTGGTCGTTGGAGCTGGCCCCGCAGGATTGATGGCGGCCGAAGTTCTCGGTCGGGGCGGTGCCTCGGTGCTGGTCGCCGACGCCATGCCGTCAGTTGGTCGGAAGTTTTTGATGGCCGGTAAGTCAGGCCTCAACCTGACAAAATCGGAGTCCGCCGATGACTTTTTTGGAAGCTACCGCGACCTTTCACCGGAGATGATTGCGGCCCTGAAAGACTTTGGCCCTGACGACGTTATGCGCTGGGCAGAAGACTTGGGTGAGCCGCTTTTCACGGGGACGTCGGGCAGAGTTTTTCCCGTCGCGATGAAGGCGTCACCGATATTGCGTAAATGGCTAATGCGGTTGGATGGACTTGGTGTCGAACGCCGGACGAAATGGAAATGGTTGGGCTGGGAAGAAGACAGTAGCCGGTTTTCCACTCCGGAAGGCGATGTTGTTGTTACGCCCAAGATAACTGTTTTGGCGATGGGCGGCGGCAGTTGGGCCAGACTGGGATCGGACGGCGCATGGGTGGATAAGGTTGAGGCCGATACCGTGGCTTTCCAGCCGTCAAATGTTGGATTGGCGGTGGACTGGTCGCCTCACGTCTGTGCCTTGGCAGGTACGCCGGTAAAGAACACACGCATGGTGGCTGGAGGCGCTGAAACGCGCGGTGAATGGGTCATCACAAACCGCGGCATGGAAGGCGGCGGCGTTTATGACATCTGTCGGGAAGTTCTGGATGGGTCACAGCTGAAGATTGACCTAGTACCGGATTTTCCGGTGAGCCAGATCACCGAGAAGCTAAAAAAGCCGCGTGGCAAAGAAAGCCTTGGGAACTATCTGCGTAAAACCCTTGGACTGGGTACAGCACAGCGCGCATTACTTAATGAATGGGGACGGCCCCTGCCTGATGGTAAAGAACTGGCGAAGTTGATGAAAGCGTTGCCAGCCGAGATCGTGGGCTCGTTGCCAACAGACGAAGCGATTTCGACAGCCGGTGGTGTTTCTTGGGCGGCACTGGACGGATTCGAGCTCACCGCGCGCAAAGGTGTGTTTTGTGCAGGCGAAATGTTGGCTTGGGACGCACCAACCGGCGGATATTTGTTGAACGGTTGCTTGGCAACAGGTCGGTCAGCTGGGTTGGCTGCGCTGTCTCGGCTCAACGAACTCTAGCGGCGATTCATCCATGCAATGCGTAGCAAAGTGCGTTCCATCAGTGCCATTTCGGGTACTCGAGCCGTAGACCGGAGAGTCAGATCTGTATCCAACAAAAGCGTCAAAGCGCGTTCCAGTTTGTGCATACCCCACGAGCTTGCTTGCCGCTGAATCCGACCGCGTCGTGGTCCAAAGACTGGAGGTCTGAGTTTGCCTATTCCAGCGCCAGGACCACCCGGATCAGAGGCAACAGTATGCAACGTCTTGAAGTGCCGGGTGGCACCAATGCACAGCCCTACAGCGCCAACACCTTGCGCTTCGAGACGTCGCAAAACCGGACCAATTTTGTGTGCCTCACCATCAGCGGTGACATTCAAAACATCGTCGATGCCGGCCTCGATCGATTGGGGTGCACAAGCCTCAACGTCTTCGACGTTCAAGGGTAAGTCATCTCCAATCTTGAACAGTCCGATTTTCTCAATTGTTTGACGAAAGTCGCCGGGTCCCAAATCGCGGGATAACGCGATCAAAGCGGACATGGCGTCTTGTGAGATGTCGTTCAGGCCGGCCTCTTTCAAAGAGCGCTCAATCTCATCGCGTCCGGGTGGGTCGTCGTAAATCCCGACTGCATATGCCGATGGATCGTCTTCGAATGCCTTCCTCAGTTTCGATCTGGCAGCCAGTTGACCGGCAGTGACGATGACATGGGCATCACCGTCTTTCCATTCGGAAAGCGCACCAAGAATGGTTGCTGAAAGTCCATCAGCTGCGTCTTCCACAAAAGCGACACGAGGCCCGGGAAAGAACCCTTGCGCTTTAACCGCATCAAGCAGAAGTGCCGGGTCTTTCCTGAGGTCAGGCCCTGCAATACGCGTCAAACGCATTTCCTCTTCGCCATTTTCGCCAATTAACGCCTTGATGACCTCTTGGCGCCGTAAAGCAACGCGCATTGCGTCTGCGCCGTAAATTAATAGCCCAGATTTTGACGTGTCGGGTCGCTTGAAATAGGCGGCGGCGTCACGCGTCGAAAGCTTCATATCTGGTCGGCCTGCGCCATGATTGACGTCACGACCCTATCGGCCAAAATAACCATTAAGCGCTCACGCGCATTGCGCTGGGCTGCACGTGTTGCAACAGTCGTGGACGTCGCAGAGTAGCTGGTGAAGCTCTCTTCTCGTCCGTCCAAAACTACAGTGTCACCGTCTGTAATTTGCCACGGCAGTTCGCCTAACACATTGTACCGGCTGATCGAGCCATCTGGCAGGAAACCAACAGCCTGTTCCCGAATCTTGATGCTGGCAGCCAGCGTCAGATCAGCAGCCTCAGGCCGCCCCAACCGTTCCTCCAGCCTATTGACCAGAGCAAATCCTTCTTCGTCGGATGGTGGCAGGAACGCGATGCGTCCTCGAAGGTCCCGAGTAACGCTTCCGGGCGCATAGACAGGTTCAAATCCGCAGCCCGCAAGAGCGGTCAGCGACAGCAGGAATACACGACGATCAAATGACGACATTTACGATGCGGCCCGGCACGACGATCAGCTTCTTTGGCTGACCTCCGGCCAGCGCTTTCACCACAGCATCGTCGGCCAGCGCGAGCTTTTCAACCTCGTCTTTGGCCAGATCGGCTGGCACAGTGATCTCCGAACGTCTCTTTCCGTTGATCTGGATGGGAAGCGTGACGCTGTCTTCGACGAGCATGCTCTCGTCGGCGACTGGCCACGGCGCATTGGCGATCAGACCCTCGCCATCCAGCATCTCCCAGACTTCCTCGGCCAGATGCGGCGTCATCGGCGACATTAGTTGCGCCAAGACCATCGCGGCTTCACGCCTCGTAGCCGCAGAAGCCTTTGATTTCTGGAGAACATTTGTAAATGCGTAAAGCTTCGCGATTGACGCGTTGAAGCCAAAGCTCTCCACGCCCATCGTTACGTCATGGATGGTTTTGTGCATCGCCTTAAGCAATTCGTCGTCGTTGGAACCTGTGTCCGAGCCTTGGGCAATGTCAGCGGCAATTCGATATACACGGGCCAAATGCTTGGAAGCTGCGTCAGCACCTGATGCCGTCCATTCGACATCTCGCTCGGGCGGAGAATCGCTCAAAACGAACCAGCGCGCCGTGTCGGCGCCGTAGCGGTCAATGATGTCCATGGGATCAACAACGTTGTTCTTCGACTTGGACATCTTCGCTGATGGGATGATCTGAACTTCTGTTCCGTCTTTCAGAAACCCACTACCGTCGCGCAACTCCACATCCTCTGGATAGTGATACACCGGACGTCCATCGTCACCGACGGTTTGGTAGATTGCATGTGTCACCATTCCTTGGGTGAACAACGCGTCGAACGGTTCAATCGATTTCTCGGGCAGATGACCGCAGATGTGCATCGCGCGGGCGAAGAACCTCGAATACAGAAGGTGCAGGATCGCATGCTCGATACCACCGATGTATTGGTCAACGTTCATCCAATACGCAGCATCTTCAGCAACTGTCGGCGTATCGGCCCTCGGTGCTGTGAACCGAGCGAAATACCACGACGAGTCCACAAAGGTGTCCATCGTGTCGGTTTCACGCTTGGCTGGTTTGCCGCAGGCCGGGCAGGGCACATCACGCCAGGTTGGGTGCCGATCCAGCGGGTTACCCGGAATGTCGAACGACACATCGTCTGGCAGCTCAACAGGAAGGTTTTCCTTCTTTTCGGGAACCACGCCACAATCTTCGCAGTGAACGACGGGAATTGGGCATCCCCAATACCGCTGACGGCTAAGGCCCCAGTCGCGGAGCCGATAGTTTGTTACGCCTTCTCCCCAACCTTCGCGCTCAGCGAAGTCTATCGTAGCATCAATTGCTTCCTGGCCCGTCGCTTCGTCCAGTCCTGCAAAGTGATTTACCCATTTCACAGTCTCTGACTTGGGCGGAACAAAAGCATCCGTGTAAACAGGCTGCGGATTTTCCAGTGCAAAGAACGTGTCGATAACCGGAAGCCCGTACTTCCGGCAGAAATCCAAGTCGCGCTGGTCATGTGCGGGACAGGCAAAAATTGCGCCAGTGCCGTAGTCCATCAGAATGAAGTTGGCGATCCAGACTGGAAGCTCCCAATTTGGATCAAGCGGGTGTTTTACGGTCAAGCCGGTGTCAAAGCCCAGCTTTTCGGCTTTCTCAAGCGCCTCTTCGGTCGTGCCTCCTTTTTGGCACTCGGCGCGAAACGCCTCAACATCCGCATTAGACGCTGCCAGCTCTTTGGCCAGAGGGTGGTCCGGTGAGATGCCGATGAATGAAGCACCCATCAACGTGTCAGGACGCGTCGTGTAAACGGTGATCGGGTCTCCGTCGTCTGTGCGCTCAAAAGCAAATTCAAGCCCACGGGATTTGCCGATCCAGTTCTCCTGCATCAGCCGCACTTTGGCTGGCCAGTCGTCCAATTCGTCCAAAGCTTCCAGCAACTCGCCAGAAAAGTCAGAGATCTTGAAGAACCATTGCGTCAATTCGCGTCGTTCGACGTCAGCTCCGGACCGCCAGCCTTTTCCATCAATAACCTGCTCGTTGGCGAGCACCGTCATGTCGACGGGATCCCAGTTCACCACCGCGTTCTTGCGATAAACGAGACCCTTTTCCATGAAATCAATGAACATCGACTGCTGCTGACCGTAATACTCAGGGTCGCAGGTTGCGAACATTCGGCTCCAGTCCAGCCCGAAACCAAGTGGCTTCATCTGTTGGACCATCGTGTCGATGTTGTCGTACGTCCAAGTCTTTGGATGCCCATTCGAGGCCATCGCGGCATTCTCGGCGGGCATTCCAAACGCATCGAAGCCCATAGGGTGCAGGACGTTATGACCAGTTGCGATCTTATAACGCGCGATCACATCGCCCATGGTATAGTTTCGAACGTGCCCGATGTGAATCCGACCCGACGGATATGGAAACATCTCGAGCACATAGTACTTTGGTTTGTCGTCTGTACGCGTGGCACGAAACGTGAGCGCGTCTTCCCACGCTTTTTGCCATTTTGGCTCGATGGTTTTCGTGTCGTATCCGGACATGCGATCGCCTTTGAAGTTACAAATAAGGCCGGGCGATGGCCCGGCCTGCGTCTTAATCGGGCTTTGCGTGAAGATCTATAGGCCTAGGTCGCGAATCCGAAGCTCGCGCGCGCGTGTTAGGATCGCGTCTTCGACAGCTCTTACCGTTTGCGTCGATGCCGGCCCCGAGCGTGTCACCAGCGCAATATTCAAGGATCGTGCCTCAAGGGCAGGATCCCGGATAAAGATTGTTGCTCGATATGCAGTGCGACCACCTGGCGGCGTTCCGAATCCGGTCACGATCACGCCGGTGAACGGATCCGCAGATTGCACGGGCAAAAAGTTGAGTACGTCAAACGACGCATTCCAAAGATACTTGTTTACCTCGAGAGTGGTGTTCGGGTCATTTGAATCGGAAAACAAATCCCAAATCGTTTCACGGTTAGGTTGGGACTCAGCCGCTTGGGTTTGCTCGTTGGAATCGCCGTTGAAGATATTTCCAATGCGTCCACAGCCAGTGACGACGACTGCCACGCATAGCAAAACCGCCATTTTGGCTGCGAATCTGTTGCCCGATGCCCCCATTTCAGCGTCCCTCTATTGCGTTTTTGCATGAGTATCCGAGCATTTCTGACGGCTCAAGGCATTTCGCGCAGGCGAATCCACACGAGTCCACCAAAAGACTGTGGCAAAGCTGCACCATCACGGTTGGAGTCTTGGATATGGTTTCCGGTATGCTTGCAAAATGACGTCCAGAGGGGGAAACACATGACCAATCAGTTCGGTGCGTCCGAATTGAGACGCACCTTTTACACACGAGGGAAAACAAGATGAAAAAGGTTCTTTTCGGAACGACTGCTCTGGTCCTGTCGGCCGGCGTTGCGTTCGCAGACGCCCATGCTGGCGTTTCGATCAGCGGTTCGGCTGCGGCTGGTATCGCTGCAACTGGTCTCGGAGATGACAACACCGCTGCCGGCGGTGAAAATCACCTGGCAGATGAGTTGTACGTTTATAATGAAGTTGAGCTCGACTTCACCCTGTCGGGCACTTCCGACAACGGTCTGACATTCGGCGCATCAGTTGACCTGAACGCTGGTACAGGTTTCGACCTGGGCGATGACGAATTTGATCACAACGGCGGCACTGCTGGCTTGGGTTCGGTCTTCATTTCGGGTGACTTCGGTACATTGACGTTTGACGAAGACGGCACCGACGACCTGTACGACGACGACAACTCGCACGACCTCCTCTACGAATACGACATGGGCGACATCAGCTTGGCCGTGACGTATGACTTGGACGGTGACGGCATTGACTCTGAAATGTCGGCATCGATCGGCTACTCGGATGGCGCTCTGAGCCTCGGCCTGACAGGCAACGACGGTGACACAGCAGACGGCGGTCTTGTTGCTGACCTTGGTTACACTGTCAGCGACTCGCTGTCGGTTTCGCTGTCACACGACATGCCTGCAGTTGGCGACGACGTCACGACACTTGGTGCTGTATTCTCGTCTGGTCCTCTGACCCTAGACGGAGAAGTTGACACCGCCGACGGTTGGGCTCTCGGCGTAACATACTCAGCTGGTGCAACAACTCTGTCGGCTTCGACAGACGACGCCGACGAGTGGGAAGTCACCACTTCTTACGACTTGGGTGGCGGACTGTCGATCGAGGCTGGTATGAACTACAACGACTCGATGTTCCTCGGCGCAGCGATGTCGTTCTAATCCCTACGGGATAGTTCTTCGGGAAGAGCGGGCCTTTGTGCCCGCTCTTTTCTTTTGTGGTTAGCCGTCATACCTCTGCGGCATGAGCTTGACCGAAATAAATTCCCGCATTGAGACCGCCGCACAAAAGCACGGTCGTGATCCCTCAGACATTCACTTGATTGCAGTCAGCAAGGTCCAACCCCTTGAAAGGGTTGAGGCTGTGCTTCTCGAGGGCCATCGAGTGTTTGGCGAGAACCGCGTGCAGGAAGCTCAGGGCAAGTGGCCAAACTTTAAAGAAAAGTTCCCAGACGTAGAGCTCCACCTCATTGGCCCCCTTCAGACGAACAAGGCGCGTGCTGCGATGGACTTGTTTGACGTGATCCATACCGTCGATCGCCCGAAACTGGCCCGAACGCTTGCCAGGTTGGCAGACGAAACCGGACATTGCCCTGATGTGTTTGTCCAGGTGAACACTGGCGACGAAGGACAAAAGGCGGGCGTCGCACTTGAAGACGCAGACGCATTGGTAGCCGAATGCCGCGAACTCAATCTACCGCTTAAGGGACTGATGTGCATTCCGCCCGTCCATGAATCGCCTTCATTACACTTTGCCTTGCTTGCAAAGATCGCCTCAAGAAATGGCCTGACCGGCCTTAGCATGGGAATGAGCGGTGACTTCGAAGACGCTATTGCCCAGGGCGCCACACACGTCCGCGTCGGATCGGCAATATTTGGTGCGCGCGATTACGGCTGATTTTGAACGATCAACTTGGTTTCCATACCGATACGCCGCGCAATCCATAATAAATCCGCAGGCCGGACACCAACGCATCCTGCGGTTGGATAGCCGGGCCGTCGCCAGCGATGCATAAAGATGGCTGAGCCCTGACCCGAGACGGAATAAGGCCAATTCCAATCCGTTAGGATTACTAGGTCATACAGCGGGTCGGCACGCCGCAAAACTTCATGACTGCCCGGAAACGGGTCCCGGACCATTAGGTTATAATCTTCATGGTCCGGATCATCACACCAAAGATCGCCCGGACGAACAGGTATCGCCCATGATGTTGGAGGTCCCATCCGATCGGGTCGATACAACATGCCTACAATCCGGTGTTCGCCAACAGGTGTTGCACCGTCGCCCTCCCGTTTCTGTTCAGTAATGCCGCCGCGGCCGACCACACAGGGAAAACGACGCCCTCTAAATCGAACGCCGATTGGCGTCACAACCATGTCGTCCGTCTTCATGACTTTCTTTCTGGCCTAAATACTCCGGGGGAGCGCGAGGGGGCAGCGCCCCTTCGCTCAAGCGGCGCATTACTGGCTCCAAATCCTCTCACAGGATGTGGCCTGACTTCTTGGCCTTCACATCCAGGTATCGTTCGTTCAATGGATTTAACCCAACTTTCAGAGGAACCCGTTCAACAACTTCGACGCCCTGTGCTTCCATCATGGCGACTTTGGCTGGGTTGTTGGTTAGCAGCCTGATCTTCTTAATCCCCAACCGCCTTAACAAATCAGCGCCTGTCCGGAAGTCGCGTTCGTCGTCTTCAAAGCCAAGCCGATGGTTTGCCTCAACGGTATCAAACCCTTGATCTTGAAGAGAATATGCACGCATCTTATTGGCCAGTCCGATACCGCGTCCTTCTTGGTTCAGGTACAAAAGCACGCCCGAGCCGTCTGATCCCATCTTGCCAAGTGCCGCTGCAAGCTGTGGTCCGCAATCACACTTCAATGACCCCAACACATCGCCGGTGAAGCAGGCTGAATGCAATCGGACCAGCACTGGCTTTTCTCTGTCGGGCCGCCCGATTTCACAAACAAAATGCTCCTCTCCACCCGTGTCAGGGCGAAACACATGGACGCGTCCGGCTTCGGAAACCTGCATTGGGACGCGACCGGACACGACATTTCGGTGTGCAACCGGCGCGTCCAGTGCTTCATGCGTCTCTTGCGCATCAAGAATGGTCAGGCCGTCGGGCAAATTTCGATCGGTGAATATCGTGATGGCCGCCGGCAATAGCCACGCGGACTTGATCAGATTCACGGCAGTTTCCTGAATAATGGTCGATCCGCCGCGAACCGGTTTGAACGGCCCTTTCATGGCGTGCCGAAGGTCGTCCTTCGGATCGGCGATGCAACTGACCCAAAGGGCGGTCGCATCTTCCGGAACCTCGATGCGGGCAATATCGCCATCATAAACCCGAATTTGCAGTGTGCGCGCGCGCCAGGAGGTAACCACCATTTCCAACGGGCCGAATTCCCGAGCTTCAGATAGCCGCTCGTCGTCTAGACCCTCAGCCGCAAACACCAACGCGGTATGTTGGCCGTCCCTCAGAACAACAGGAAGCCCAAGCCGCAAATCTGTGCGGGCTCTGGCGATCCGATCATTCAAGTTTGGCAAAAGCGACATATTACCTCGATACTTACGAGTTCATGTATCCAGCTTTGAAGCATTTTGAAACATTTCCCGCTGTTTCGACACATGCACGTGAGAAATTGCAGCAATTCTTGCCGTAACCTGATCGACTGCGCATGTCAGAGCGTATCGAATACAACACCCGTGTTGAAAGCGTCCACAGGACGGGAAGAGGAGAAGATGTCGCAAAACGTGAAGAAAATTCTGCTGGTCGACGATGATGACGATCTGCGCGAAGCGCTTGGCGAACAGCTGATCATGACCGAAGAGTTTGACGTCTTCGAAGCCGGCAATGGTGCCGAAGCTTTGGAGAAAGCCAAACAAGCCATCTATGACCTTGTGATCCTTGATGTCGGTCTTCCTGATACTGACGGTCGCGAGCTGTGTCGCGTCCTTCGCAAGCACGGAGTTAAATGCCCGATCTTGATGCTCACTGGCCATGACAGTGATGCGGATACGATCCTTGGGCTTGATGCCGGTGCCAATGACTATGTCACTAAGCCATTTAAGTTCCCTGTGCTTCTGGCACGCATTCGCGCGCAGCTTCGGCAGCACGAACAATCGGAAGACGCTGTTTTCCAGCTTGGGCCTTACACATTCCAGCCTGCCCAGAAGATGCTTCTGACCGAGGAAGAGAAGAAGATTCGCCTGACCGAAAAAGAAACCAACATTCTAAAGTTTCTTTATCGCGCGTCAGAAGGCGTGGTCGCCCGCGACGTCCTTCTTCACGAGGTTTGGGGATACAATGCCGGTGTCACGACGCACACATTGGAGCCACATATTT
>JAPPOI010000458.1:0-15603 GCA_028818055.1 Boseongicola sp. | reverse complement strand
GGATCATCAGAATATGTTGGCGACTCACACGCTGGAGACACATATTTACCGTCTTCGGCAAAAAATTGAACCAGATCCGTCAAATGCACGCCTCCTTGTTACGGAAAGTGGAGGATACAGGCTAGTCGCCTGATTCGGAGAATCCCGTTTCCATGTCCGGGTTATGGCATGGTACCTCCCTGTTGGACTGACCGGGCCACGTGCCCGGTCTTTTTTTATTGGCAATTCCGCCATTTCAAAAAATCTTTGATTTTCCCTTGCCGAAACCGGTTTCGGAAGAAATGCTTTTCGGTAAGGGAGAAAATTTGTGGTCTCAGCCCCAGTCCAGAAAATCAGACCAGTCCGCCGGGAACGGGTGACGATCAGTCATTTGGCTGATGCTTTGGGTTTAACGAAGGGCACAGTTTCGCGCGCTCTGAATGGTTATCCGGACATCTCCGATGGAACCCGCCAGAGAGTACGCAAACAGGCCGAAGTGATGGGCTATCGTCCATTGGCCCACGCTCAGGCCATTCGTACCGGACGGTCGCGGGCCCTTGGCTTGGTCCTTCAAACCGACATTCCCGGCGCGCAACGTCCGTTTCTTTCCGAATTCCTCGCAGGTCTGACCAGCGCTGCCAGCGCAGAGAACTGGACCTTGACCGTGGCGACGTCTGCCGGCGGTCAAGAGATGTTGAACACCATCAACCGCTTGGTGGACGAACGAAAGGCCGACGGGTTCATCCTGCCGCGTACCTTCGCGGACGACCCGCGAATGAAGTTGCTCCGCTCGTTGGACGTTCCGTTTGTTCTCTACGGAAGGGTATCAGACCCTCGCGGTTGCGCTTGGTTCGACATCCTCGGTGAAAACGCGATGCGTGATGCCGTGCAGCGATTGGCTGATCATGGTCACACACGCATTGGTTTCGTGAACGGTGGTCTGGAATACAACTTCAGCCATCTTCGCGAAGAAGGGTTCCGCGCTGGCATGTCTCAGGCTGGGCTCACGATGGACCCGGCGCTTTTGATTGATGGGGCGATGACGATGGAGGCAGGCGAAGAAGCCGCCGAACGTCTTCTGGCGCAACCGAAGCCTCCGACGGCAATTGTCTATGCGGTCGATCTGGCGGCGCTTGGTGCCTACACGACCGCATCGCGATTGGGGCTCGAAATTGGCACCGATTTGTCCATAATTTCGTATGACGGGATCCCCGAAGGAAACTGGGCCTCGCCGCCGCTGACCACATTTCAGGTCGACAGCCGCGCTGCGGGCGAGCGCCTCACTAAGCTGGTGATCCGGCGGATACGCGGCGCAGACGCCGAGTCTCTGCGCGAAACAGCAGAAGCCACACTGAAACTTGGCGGTTCCGATGGACCGCCTCGACACACGAGCGCGCAACTTAGGCAGCGTGTTCTTGGGAAAACCGAAAATATCAGCCAAATGGGAGGAACATAATGGCTATATTCACGAAAACGAAAACCGCGCGGTTGTTGGTAACTGCGTCGGTCGGATTGGCGCTTAGCGCCATGGCGGCATCAGCCGACATTCGGTTCTGGACGACGGAAAACCAGCCCGAGCGTCTGGCAAAGCAGGAAGCAATGGCAGCCGACTTTAAGGCCGCGACGGGTATCGGCGTTGAGGTTATTCCGGTCGAAGAATCTGATCTGGGCACGCGTGCAACAGCTGCGTTTGCCGCTGGCGATCTTCCGGATGTGATCTACTACACGTTGCAGTATGCGCTGCCGTGGACGGAAGCTGGCATTCTGGATGCCGAAGCAGCGACCGAAGTTGTCGAAAAGCTGGGTCAGGACACATTCTCGCCTGGTCCGTTGAACCTTGCAGCGACTGGCGACGGCTTTGCAGGCGTTCCGGTTGATGGCTGGACACAGATGGTTGTTTACCGCAAGGACCTGTTCGATGCGAACGGGCTCGAAGCTCCGACATCGTATGCCAACGTGCTGGCAGCGATCGAAAAGCTCCACAACCCGCCAGAGATGTTTGGTTTCGTTGCGGCGACCAAAGTTGACGAAAACTTCATGAGCCAGGTGCTCGAGCATGTTTTCCTCGCAAACGGTGCGACACCAGTTGACGCAAACGGCTTCAAAGGCTTCGACGAAGCGAAGACCATTGAAGTACTTGATTTCTATAAAGCAATTGCTGAGGCGTCACCTCCGGGTGAGCTGTACTGGAAGCAATCGCGCGAACTCTACTTCGCTGGTCAGGCTGCGATGATCATCTGGTCGCCGTTCATTCTGGACGAGCTGGCAGGTCTTCGCGACAGCGCTCCACCAACCATTAACGATGACCCAATGACACGCGATCTTGCTGCGGTCACTGGTGTTGTCACCAACTTTGCAGGCCCGTCCAACCCGGATGGCGCTGCGTGGGGCGACACACGCTACTTTGGTGTGACAGCTGATGCTGACATCGACGAAGCTCAGCAGTTTATCGAGTACGCGATGAGCGAAGGCTACACAGCAACGCTTTCGATCGCACCTGAGGGCAAGTTCCCGATCCGTCGCGGTTCATCGTCCGGTTCGACAGAATACGTCGACGCATGGTCGAAGCTCGATGTCGGCGTCGATCGTCGTGCGCCTCTGAGCGACCTGTATGCAGCTTCGATGATCGACGAGATCGTCGGTGGTCTGGATGTGGCTCAGCGCTGGGGTGTTACTGAAGGTCAACTTGGCCTTGCCTCGAAAATCATCAACAGCCAGGCGATCAACCGTATCGTCCGCGAATACATCGACGGCTCTATCGACGCCGCCGGCGCGGTGGCCAAGATGAATGAAGAATTGGGCGCCATCGAATAAGGCGCTCACCTCCCAACTGGGCGGCGGTCAGCTGCCGCCCAGACACCGAATTGAGTTCGGAGATCTGAGATGACGACCGCGACCCCTCCCACAGGGACGGGGCCTTTGGAAAGGCGCGAAGCGCGCCTGGCCTGGGGTCTTTTGTTCCCAACGATAGCCATCGTATCGGCTGTGGTGATCCTGCCTCTGCTGGCAATCTTCTGGATCAGCTTCAAGCCAATCGGACTTGCTGACCTGCGACCTCCGGCACCTGTTGTTCGGGAATCGCTACGAGGTTCAGACGACAATTTGAGGCTCGAGTATCGGCTCAGAAACTCGTCCCAGTCTGAAGCAATTTCGAACGTTACACTTTCAGATAGCATTCCTGGCGGAGTAACCGTGGTCAGCGCGGACGACCGCTGTGAATTCTCCGGACAAGCTTTCACCTGTGACATCGGAACGATGGACGGAGGTGCCCGCGAACGGATCGAAGTGTTCGTATCCATTGACGGAGATGAAGAAACGATTGAAGCCGCTGTAGAAGGCACGATCCCTTCACTCACTGGCTCTGGCAAGAACATCCTGACGAACTTTGAGTTCACCGGCGAAAACTTTGCCCGCGTATTTGACGGCGATGAGTTTTGGGAAGTGCTGTACGTTACCCTGTTCTACACGGTCGTAGGCACAATTGGCGCGCTCGTCTTCGGGCTTTTCGCTGCCATGCTGTTGAACAAGGAATTCAAAGGCCAAGGCATTCTGCGTGGCCTCTACCTGTTCCCCTATGTAGCGCCTGTTATCGCCGTCGCATTTGCTTGGATTATTCTGTTTGATCCCTTCTCGGGTTCCGCAAATGCGTTGCTCGTACAAATGGGTGTGACCAACGAGGCCATCAACTTCTTTGGAGAACGCCCGCTCGCACTGATCATGGTGACCGTATTCGAGATTTGGCGGTACTTCCCTTTGTCCTTCCTGTTCATTCTGGCTCGCATGCAATCGATCGATACGGACATGTACGAAGCCGCTGATATGGACGGCGCCTCGCCATTCCAGAAGTTCTGGTTCCTGAGCCTGCCGCAGTTGCTGGGCATCCTTAGTGTTCTCTTCCTGTTGCGCTTCATTTGGACGTTCAACAAGTTTGACGACATCTTCCTGCTCACCGGTGGTAACGCGGGAACACGAACGCTGACGGTGAATGTTTACGAGCAGGCATTCGCCATCTCGAACATCGGTGCAGGTGCAGCCGTGGCGGTTGTGATCTTCTGCTGCCTGCTTCTGTTCTCGGTGTTCTTCTTCAAGTTTGTCAGCCGGGAGGAAGGGCTATGAGCATGCTTTGGCGTGGATACATCTGCGGCCCAATTCTGGGCGCACTCTGGACCTTCACGATGGCTGTGGTCACATGCATCGTCGTCAGCTTCGCAACTGGTGAAGGCCTTGCGCCATCCCTTTTGGGATCGCTGGCAATGGGCGCATGGCTTGGTTTCGTCTGGTTGCCTGATGGCGACAGAACCAGAAACGAACGCATCATCTGGAGCGTTGGCCTGGCAATCATTCCAGCAGCGGTCTTCCTGTTCCTCCGGCCTGCCATTGTTGGCGCCCCCGGAACAAGCACGCTTACCATCATCATAGCCTGGTTGATCTTTGCAGTCTCGACAGCTTGGCCAATCGAGAAGATCTTGCGTGACCTTCCGTTTGGCCAAACCACCCGCCATGAGTACGAAGAAAGCGTTATCCGGTTCCTCACCGGTTTCGGATACATCTTCTTCACGGCGATTGTTGCCATCCCATTTTACGTGATGGTCATGACCAGCCTGAAGAACCAGTCTGAGCTTCTTCAGAACCCGTTGGACTTCACGATCGATCTGTCCAAGGGCATGGACCTATTCCGCAGCTACAGCGAGCTATTCACAGACTTTAATTTCGGCTCGTACATGTGGACGTCGTTCTACGTCTCTGTGCTGACGGTGTTCCTGACGTTGCTTTTCAGCGTTCCAGGTGCCTATGCCGTTGCGCGCCTTCGGTTCAAAGGTCGCACCGCCTTTTCGCGGTCGATCCTGTTGATCTACATGGTCCCGATGATCGTTCTCGCGTTGCCCATCTATATCGCGTTCTCGATGGCGGGCTTGCGCAACACGATCATCGGTATCGTGTTGATCTATCCGGTCACCACCATTCCCGTGGCGCTCTACATGCTGCAGGGATACTTCCGCGGCCTTCCAGCAGAGGTTGAAGAGGCCGGATTGATGGATGGCCTTGGACGCTTGGCGGTGATCTGGAAGATCACGTTGCCACTGTCATTGCCCGCACTCGCGTCGGTCAGCCTCTATGTGTTCATGATCGCTTGGAACGAGTTCCTTTTGGCCTTCATGCTTTTGGATGATCCATCCAAGTTCACGCTTACACGAGGCATCGCATCGCTGAACTCGTCCGAAATTCCGCGACAGCATCTGATGGCCGGTGCGGTCATTGCAACCGTGCCCATCATGGCACTTTTCCTCGGATTGGAGCGGTTCATGACCAAAGGCCTGACCGCAGGGAGTGTGAAGGGATGACCACCATGTCACACATAGAACTTGATGAGCAGGCACGCGCCATTTTGAAAGGAAATGATCGCGGCATGTACACGGTGCCGACCGCCGGGCTTTACCCTTACCAGTGGAACTGGGACAGCGCATTCGCTGCTTGGGGTTTCGCAACCTTCGACATCGACCGGGCGTGGACCGAAATTCAAACGCTTCTGTCGGCCCAATGGCCGTCGGGCATGATCCCGCATATTTTATTCCACCAACCGGATCCCGGCTACTTTCCCGGGCCCGAGGTTTGGGGCGCCAATCACGGACCTATTCCGTCTTCTGGCATCAGCCAGCCACCGGTTGCGGCCCCATTCGTACGTGCGATTTGGGAAGCTTCACCAGACCAACATCTTGCGAAACTTCGTGCGGCATTTCCAAAGCTGGTCGCGTGGCATCGTTGGTTCATGGAGTGGCGGTGCCACGAGGGCATGATCTTCATAACACATCCTTGGGAAGCTGGCCGTGACAATGCTCCCGATTGGGATTTGGCGATGCAAGCGATCACGCCGGAAGGTGTCGGCGAATACACGCGGCGCGACACCAGTCATGTTGACCCGTCCATGCGTCCGACCAAAGAGGATTACGATCGCTACATTTGGCTTGTGCAGCGCGGTCGTCGTCTTGATTGGGACGAAGCGACGATGGCCGTAGACCCTCCATTCCGTGTCGCTGACCCAACGATGACGTTCATCTTGTTGCGTGCAAATCGTGATCTCGCTGTTATGGGCAAAGCGCTGGGCGAGGATACGAGCGAAATCGACGCTTGGATTGAACAGCTGGAAAATGGCACCAGGCGTTTGAAAAATCCCGAGCGGAACATCTTTGACGCGATCGAACTGAATTCCGGCACGCGATCCGGTAATCTGTCAAATGCGTCTTACCTGTGTTGGTACGCCGGTATCGATGATCCGGACATGCTGGCAAGCTTTGATCATGCCTGTGCGATCGCAGACTATCCAATTGCAAGTCACGACCCGGAGGCCGCAAACTTTGATGCTTGCCGATACTGGCGAGGTCCGACTTGGGCGATCATGAACTCGCTTATCGGCGTTGGTCTTGAGGGAATGGGCCACACCGACAGAGCCGAGCAGCTCAGACATCGTACAGCGTCTTTGATAACTGAACACGGATTTGCTGAATATTTCGATCCATTCACCGGCGCACCCGCTGGCGGTGGAACCTTTACGTGGACCGCAGCCGTATGGCTGGCCTGGGCTTCTCCATCTTCAAGGAGGGATGACTAATGGGTGCAATCACACTTCAAGCCGTAGAAAAATGGTTCGGCGAATTGCAGGTCATCAAGGGCATCGACCTTGAGATCGAGGATGGCGAGTTTGTCGTGTTCGTCGGCCCGTCGGGCTGTGGAAAATCGACGTTGCTCAGGATGATAGGTGGCCTCGAAGAGATCAGCCGCGGCAGTCTGTTGATCGACGGTGATGACAAAACGGCTGACCCTCCGTCCAAACGCGGACTGACGATGGTTTTCCAGTCTTACGCTCTTTATCCGCACATGTCGGTGCGCGATAACATGGGATTTTCGCTGAAAACGGCCGGCCGTCCCAAAGCCGAAATTGCCGAGAAAGTCGATGCTGCGGCTGAGGTTCTGAAACTTGAGCCTTATCTTGATCGTCGGCCAAAGGCACTGTCGGGTGGGCAACGCCAGCGGGTTGCGATTGGTCGATCCATCGTGCGCGACCCAACCGCGTTTCTATTTGACGAGCCTCTCTCCAATCTCGACGCCGCCCTTCGTGTTGAGATGCGCTATGAGATCGCGAAGCTGCACCAGAACCTAAAGCGGACGATGATCTACGTCACGCACGACCAAGTTGAAGCGATGACCCTTGCCGACCGGATCGTGGTTTTGGAATTCGGGGTGATCGCGCAAGTTGGATCGCCACGGGAACTCTATACAAACCCGGCCAACCTATTCGTTGCGCAATTTATCGGTTCACCGAAAATGAATGTGCTGGACTGTTCGACAAACGACGGAGCCTTCACACTGGAAGGCGGACGTGGTGGTCCGTTCAAGGGTGATCACCCCGCCACCAAGGTCGGTATCCGGCCAGAGCACATCCAAGTCGGCGCCGCTGGCGAAGGGATGTGTGACGGTACAGTAGATGTGCTCGAGTATCTCGGAGCTGACACCTTCCTGATCATTGATGGCGGACCTCTCGGTCAGATCACCGTGCGTGCAGACGGGGACACTCATTTGAAAGAAGGCGAACGCATTGGCCTGATTGCTCCGGAAGACAGGCTGCATTTCTTTGATGCAGATGGAAAAGCAATCAAATAACAAAAAAGGCAGGCCATCGGCCTGCCTTCATTATCCGTTCATTTGTCGTTACGAAGTCAGCTGACCGCGATAGTTCCACAGCAGGAATGCCGACAGAACACCCAATACCAGCGCTGGAACAGCTGATGGCCCAAGAATGACAAAGTGGGCAATAACAGCGCCGATCATGGTGCAGACCAGAAGACCTGCGCCAATGGCTTCGCGGCCCTTAATCCAAAGCAAAATTGCTCCACCAATCTCGATGATACCAGTCACGTAGCGGAACCATTGGCCAACACCGATGGCTTCGTACGTGGCAACCATCATCTCGGCGCCAATCAACTTGGCTCCACCTGCGGCAACGAATGCCAGTGTCAGAAGAACCTTAACGGCAAGAGTAACGTAATTCATGGTCGTGCCTTTCAGTTATGCGGCGATGTCTATCGCGTCGATTGCACTGATAGCCTCATCCAGCTTTTCTTCCGGATTTGTCATCATGCCGTCGGCAGCAACAAAGAGAACGTCTTCAATACCAAGGAACCCAAGGACATGTCGCACATAGTTCGTGGCGTAGTCCCAATCTGACCCCATGGGCGTTCCACCTGAAGCCACGGCAACGATGACTCGCTTGCCTTCAAGCAGACCGACAGGACCGGTTTCGGTGTATTTGAATGTCACGCCAGCACGAGCGACCAGATCGACCCATGCTTTGACCGAGGCTGGAACACCAAAGTTATAGATTGGCAGGCCAATCACGACGATGTCCGCGTCAGTCAGTTCGCTAACGAGCGTATCTGAAAGCGCCAGTTCTTCGTTCTGGCTCTCGCTCCGCTCGTCCGGTGCGGTAAAGTTGGCGCCAACCCAACTTTCCGTCAAAAGCGGCAAGGGATTCGATAGGTCGCGTGTCACGACGACAGCTGGCTGAGCGGCGTCGATTTTTTCAATGATACGATCGGTCAGGTCACGGGTTACTGAACCTGTGGTGCGGGCCGAGCCGTCGATTCTCAATACGTTTACGGTCATGGTTTTCCTCATTCATCCGTTGACCGGCAATCTATGCGGCAGCGCGGCGATAGCCATTCCTCGTTTCTTCACGCCAAATGTGCAATTTTGTGAAGATTGCGGATTTTGCCTTTAATATCGCGCGGAAATGCACGATAATGATTCAAAGATTTTGAGTATCTATTCCAGGACACCTCCATGACAATCAGCACTTGGGACGAAATTCGCACAGCTTATCACGTTGCCCGCATGGGAACTGTCAGTGGCGCAGCCGAGGCACTGGGCGTTCACCACGCAACGGTCATCCGGCACATCGACGCATTGGAAGAACAACTTGGTGTAAAACTTTTTCAGCGGCATGCGCGCGGTTATACATCGACCGAGGCCGGAGCCGACCTGTTGCAAGTCGCACAGGCAACGGATGATCAGTTCACTCAGCTTGTCGGCCGAATTCGTGGTCGTGGCGACGCCGTGGATGGCGAGCTTGTGATTACCTCGCTTCCTTCAACGTCTCCGCGGTTGACGCCGACGCTGGTTCGGTTTCAGGACAAGTACCCGGACATCATTGTTCGCTATCTCACAGGCGAACGCTTGTTCCGGCTTGAGTATGGTGAGGCCCATGTCGCTTTGCGCGCAGGCCGCGCGCCGGATAATCCGGACAATGTTGTTCAACCGTTTATCTCGCAGCCAATATCCCTTTACGCGTCGGACGCGTACATAAAACGGTTCGGCAAACCCGAGTCGTTGGAAGACCTGAGTGGGCACAGGTTCGTTGCCCATGACAATTTCGAAAGCCGGGCCCCGTTTACCCGTTGGTTGCATGAACGCGTAACGCCAGATCAGATCATCTTCCGTGCGACGGACGCGCGCATTCTGCGTGACGCCATGTGCGCCGGTGTAGGGATTGGCTTCCTCTCTACTTGGGAGGCTGAGCGCTATTCGAACCTTCAACAGGTCTTCGAGCCGCTTGAAGAATGGCAGGGGCGGCTTTGGCTGGTCACCCATGTGGACCTGCACCGAACGACAAAGGTGCAAACCTTTCTCAAGTTCCTCAAAGAAGAAGCGAAATCCTGGTAACGCGCAGTGCTGGCAAGGCGATCATTCTTCCGCGCTTTCTTCGGGAAGCATAGTTAGCTCGTTTTCCAGGAACGCCTCAAAGGCATCCAGATCGACGGCCTCAAATTGTCCGAAGGCCTGCATCCAAATGCTGGTTTCCTTCATCGCGTCGGGTTCCAGTTTGCACCATTTGACCCGTCCTCGCTTCTCTTGAGTAATCAACCCGGCACGGGTCAAAACCGTCAGATGCTTTGAGATCGCCGCAACCGACATCTCAAAAGGCTCGGCGACATCTGTAACAGCCATATCGTCTTCAAGCAGCATCACAAGGATCTGCCGGCGGGTCGGATCAGCAAGAGCTGCAAAAACGATATCCAGATGATCGGCCATTGCTGGCACAGTATCCGTGCGTAACCCAACAGAAAAGCGACGTTTCGGATTGCGAGGGGTCGGCAAAGGATGCCTTATGCGCCCAAGAATTCGAAAGGCACATTATGGATCGCGATTGGATCATCATTTTTATTCTTGGACTGGGGTGGGGAACGTCATTCTTTTTCATGGAAGTTCTTTTGAATGACCTCGGTCCATACACGATCGGATTTCTCCGTGTCTCAACTGCCGCTCTGACGTGTTGGGTGATACTTGCAGCAACGGGCCGTGCTCGCGCGATAACCAGCGGTCAATGGGGTAAGGTGTTTGCAATCGGCGCGCTCATGTTCGCTTTGCCGATGAGCGCCTTTCCCTTGGGTCAACAGTATGTCGCATCGGGAATTGCTGGCATTATCAATGCACTAACCCCAGTTCTCGTCGTCATCATCTCGCACTTTTGGCCTGAGGGCGAGCGGGCGACCCAACTGAAAGTCTTCGGTGTTTTTGCAGGATTTCTCGGGATCATTTTCATCACAATTCCAGAGCTGAACTCGGGCGAAGGCTCGCGCCTTCTGGGTGTATTGCTGTGCTTGCTAGCCCCACTCGGCTACGGGTTTGGAACAAACCTGATCAGATCCGCAAAGAGTATGGATATGGGGGTTGTTGCTGCCTGGTCCTTCACATTCGCATCCATTCTGATCCTGCCCGTTATGATGTTGAGCGAGGGTCTACCAAGCAACGTGAGCGGCACGTCAATTCTTTCCGTCTTGATACTGGGTCCGGTGCTAACCGGAATATTCTTCATGATTGCATTCGCAATATTGCCGCGTGCAGGCGCCACAAAGACGTCAACGGTCACGTTCATTGCGCCTCTGTCTGCAGTCTTCCTCGGGTGGTTTGTATTGAACGAGAACCTGCAAATCCTGCATTTCGCAGGCATGGCCGCGATCTTCACCGGCTTGATCTTTATTGACGGACGGATCGCGCGGCAGCGAAACTAGCCACAGAAGCTTGGTGGCCTGGAGATTGCGGCGTGTCTGATTTCTATGAGTTGCGTCGACGGCGCGCGCCTTGGGGCGATTACGGCGATATGCTTTTGAACGGTATGATGAACGGACACACGTATTTCGACGGCACGCAAGAATACTCTGTCGAGCGCGCTGGTCCCTTTGTCCCGCCTGTGATGTTCCCCCACGGCGAGTTTCTGGTCACGTCTGAGGCCAAGGCTCAAATTGAGAAAGCGGGGTTCACGGGGCTTACCTTCGCGCCCGTGACATATAACAAGGTTGTTTCGATCGACTGGCGCAGCTGGGATCGGTCCGCTGACGAACCCGAAACCTACCCCGCAAACGGCGAGCCGGAAAACTACATCGAAAGGCGCAAACACAATCCCGAATTGGAAGCGTCGATGCCGGCAATCTTTGTTGCCGTCGTCCCAAGAATCGAAGGTCTCCAGCAGAAAGGAAGCCGTGCGATGATCCGAGGGCAGGCGCCAGACGCAGACATCGTTCGAAGTTATTCAATTCTCTGGGTATCAGGCCGTTTCGAACGCTTCCTGAGTGGCAATTTTGGTGAGTGGATTGATTGCGTCCCGGCTGATCAAGTCGATCCCTAAGCAAAAGGTCAACCTATCGGTTAAATATCGGTCCTGTCGCGACAAATGCGCATATTTGATTTATAGCAATAATTTCAGCGATTTAGATCAGAATTGCCCACATTGACTCTTAACGCCTTGCGCCCTAGACCGTGCACAACTTCTCATGGAGGTATCTGGCATGGCCAAAGCCGATCAAGGCGACCATAAGGCCCGGCTGGAAGCGTTGGAAGCCAAGCTTGCTGACAAGCGGGTGTCTGACGAACCGAAGCCTCACATGGACGAGCATTATTCTCAGGCTCAACATGCCTGGCGGATGGTGATCGAACTGGTTGCGGGGCTGGGGATTGGCTTCGGCATGGGATACGGGCTGGACATGCTCTTTGGAACGCAGCCGTTCCTGATGATTGTGTTCACCCTTTTGGGTTTCGCGGCTGGCATCAAGACAATGATGCGAACCGCAAAGGAAATGGCGCCCGCGGATGCGGGAGATGACGAAAGGACCTAGGCGTGGCGGAAGAGAAAAGCGAAGGCGGCCTTGTTTTTCATCCGATGGACCAGTTCATCGTAAAGCCGTTGTTCGGTGATGGACCAGTAAGCTGGTACACACCAACCAACGTGACGCTCTGGATGGGTCTGGCTGTTTTGGCAATTATCGCGCTGATGGTGCTTGGCACCCGTGGCCGCGCTATCGTGCCAAGCCGTGTTCAGTCGATTGCCGAACTTGCCTACGGGTTTGTGTACAAGATGGTGGAAGACGTCGCCGGAAAAGACGGCGTTAAGTACTTTCCATACATCATGACGCTCTTTTTGTTCATCGTGTTTGCCAACTTCCTTGGCCTGCTACCGATGAGTTTCACAACCACCAGCCATATTGCTGTAACCGCTGTAATGGCGATGGCCGTTTTCCTGGCCGTGACCATTCTTGGCTTTGTTAAGCATGGCGCTGGTTTCCTCAGCCTGTTCTGGATCAGCTCGGCCCCTCTGGTGCTGCGTCCGATCTTGGCAGTCATCGAAATTATCTCGTACTTCGTGCGCCCGGTCAGCCACTCAATTCGTTTGGCCGGTAACATGATGGCCGGTCACGCGGTGATCAAAGTGTTCGCGGCTTTCGCTGCGCTGCTTGCGATCGCGCCGCTGTCGATCCTGGCGATCACCGCGATTTACGCATTGGAGGTTCTGGTTTCTTTCATCCAGGCCTACGTCTTCGCGATCCTGACTTGTGTCTATCTGAAGGATGCTCTGCATCCGCATCACTAAGTCGGGTTCGAAACTCTCATCACAGAATTCCATCGTAAGGAGAAATCAAATGGAAGGTGACGTCGTACAAATGGGTGCATACATCGGTGCTGGTCTGGCCTGTACAGGCATGGGCGGTGCTGCTGTTGGTGTGGGCCACGTTGTTGGTAACTTCCTCTCGGGCGCACTTCGCAACCCATCTGCAGCTGGTGGCCAGACCGCCACGATGTTCATCGGTATCGCGTTCTCGGAAGCGCTGGGGATCTTCTCGTTCCTCGTAGCGCTTCTGCTGATGTTCGCTGTTTAAGACCCTTTAAGTTCCTTACGCATCCCGCGTCCGAGTCTTGGGCGCGGGAATGACCCAAAAGGTTTAAAGGAGGTCGCACAATGGCGACAGAAACAGCAGACGCAGGCGGAGCCGAAGCGGCTGGCATGCCGCAGTTGGACTTTTCGACCTTCCCCAATCAGATCTTCTGGTTGGTGGTCACGCTGATCATTATTTATCTCGTGTTGTCGCGTGTCGCGCTTCCACGGATCGCATCGGTTCTGGCCGAGCGACAAGGAACCATCACGAATGATATCGCTGCGGCAGAAGACCTGAAGCAGAAAGCGGCGGACGCCGAGGCAGCCTATGAAAAGGCTTTGGCCGATGCACGCGCAGAAGCTGGACGTATCGCCGCCGAGGCGAAGGCCGAAGTTCAGGCCGAGGTAGATGTAGCGATGCAAAAGGCAGACGCCGAGATCGCTGCTCGCACAGCCGAAAGCGAAGCGAAAATTACGGAAATCCGCGCCGGTGCAGCTGAGGCTGTGCGCGACGTTGCGACAGAAGCGGCTGAAGCCGTTGCCGCAGCGCTGGGCGTCAAAGCGGATTCAGCTGCCATCAAGGCCGCCGTCGAAGCGCGGACGAAGGGATAAGGGCATGACACGTTTCACAACGCTTATCGCACTTGTCGTCGCTACGCCGGCCATGGCCGCAGAAGGCAAGCCATTCTTCAGTCTGGCGAACACCGACTTTGTCGTAACGATCGCCTTCCTGTTGTTCATCGGCGTCCTGTTTTACTTCAAGGTCCCGTCTCTTTTGGGCGGCCTGTTGGATAAACGCGCTGCAGGCATCCAAGCCGAGCTCGACGAAGCCCGCGCGCTGCGCGAAGAAGCCCAATCGCTTCTGGCAAGTTTTGAACGCAAGCAGCTTGAAGTTCAGGAACAAGCCGATCGTATCGTTGCCAAAGCCAAGGAAAGCGCTGCCGAGGCCGCCGAGGCCGCAAAGGCTGACCTTGCACTGTCAATCGAACGCCGGGTTCAGGCCGCTGAAGATCAGATTTCGTCAGCAGAAGCATCGGCCGTTCGTCAGGTCCGTGATGAGGCCATCCGCATCGCCGTTGGCGCAGCCGGCGAGGTTGTTGCGCGCGACATGCAAGACGCACAGGCTGCCAGCTTGATCGACGACGCAATTGACACGGTCAAAGCCAAGCTTCACTGATCAGATCATTTTGCACTGATAGAACGGCTCGGGTTTTCCCGGGCCGTTTCGTTTTGCAAGACCTTTGAAAAAAATTGGCTTTTTGGGATTCACTGGCTAAGCTGCACCGCAGCACTGCCATTGGGGAGGACGAGATGGCCAGCTCGCCGTTGTTAATCAAACGCTATGCAAGCCGTCGGCTGTATAACACTGAAACTTCCGACTATGTCACACTCGAAGACATCGCAAGATTCATCCGAGATGGGCGCGAAGTACAGATCGTTGACCTGAAAACCGGCGATGACCTGACCCGTCAGTACCTTCTCCAAATCATTGCCGAGCATGAAAGCCGCGGTGAAAATGTGCTTCCGCTTGAGGTGCTGACTGATCTTGTGCGGTCTTACACAACACAAGCACAATCCGTTGTTCCAGAGTTCCTTGCCATGAGCTTCGAAATGCTGCGCGAGGGCCAGTCGAAGGTCATGGAAAGCATGACGAACCCAATGGTGAACATGCCCGGCTTCGAAGCAATGAAAGCGCAGCAAGAAGCCTTCATGAAAGCGATGACTGGCGGGTTTGGTGCAGGCTGGCCTTCGGCACCTGATGCTGAAAGCAAGGAAGAAGAGGGCGAAGAGTCGTCCGAGCTGGATGATATCCGCGCTCAGTTGGCAGCAATGCAGGAACAACTCATGAAAATGGGTGGCCCCAAGAAGAAGTAACCGGGCCGCACCGCAGCCCGGTCATTCAGTTTTATCTGAGGACAGATCTTACGCTGTCGGCCAATAGCCGAACGACAACGTTTTCGTTAAGGTATCCGGTCTCTGGCAATTGACGTGCCTGTTGATAGCGACGAATGGCGCGCCGGGTGTTGTCGTCAAACGTTCCGTCAACCTTACCCGGTTTCAAACCAAGCCGGTCCAACCGCGACTCCAATATCCGCCGTGTTGTCGAATTCAGGTTCAAAGCCTCTTCTTCGCGGGCAGCACGGCTGTTCGTCGATGCGGCGCGTTCCGCTTCGTCGATGGCTTCGATCCGAGCAATGGCCTCGTCGCGAAACGCGCCATTCGGTGAGATCGTCAGATAGTCGGCATAAGCTTGCCGCGAGTTAACAATGCTCGCTTCGTCCCAAAGCTGACGATCCCGCGCGTCAGTGGCACGACGCTTCTCGCGTTCGATGTCGTTTAGCCGCGCTCGGGCCAATTCTGAGAACTCGCCCTCAGGGAACCGTTCAAGGTAGATCCGGTATCCGGCTTCGTCACCAATTGCGCCC
>JAPPOI010000149.1 GCA_028818055.1 Boseongicola sp. | reverse complement strand
AACCACGTTCTCTACTTTCGGGCCATTTGACTAACGGACAATCCGATTAAGGTCTGCGGGCAGCGGCGCCAGTAATGGCAGTGAAAGAAGTCAAATTTTCAGAAAATACTGACATCAGCATTTGCCGCCGAATGGTGGTCCGCTCATGGACTCGGGCGGTGCGGAATTAATTGATCGCTATTCAGTTTCCGAGACGAGTCGACGCGCCCGACATCCGTTCTTGCGACGAAAACCCAATGTGGTTCAGGATTTGATCCGAAGCGACCGCAATCAAAATAACTGCGGCAAACCCATAAAGCATAACTCTCATCGCACCCTTCCCTTCATCTTTATTGTGTTGCTTCTAGCAAGAATTCAATCAAGTCGCGGCGATCATCTTCACCGGTAATCCGCTGCATCGGCATTTTGGAGTCCGGAATATACTCGTCGGGCCCTTCATCAAACAGGGCATCGATCGTGGTTTCAGACCAGATCACTTCTGATGACAACAGGGTATCAGAGTAACGGTATCCCTCCAAAGTCCCCGCTTCGCGACCAAACACACCATGGAGTGTCGGACCGGCCTTTCGCGAGACGTCGGGCTCTAGTGAATGGCATATCGAGCACTTTCGCATGAATTGTCGTTCACCATTTGGCATTGAGTCCGCTTCGCGCAGGAATGTGCGTTCGCCGTCGATTGCGGGATCGAATTCATCCAAAACTGAAACCGGCCATGCGTAGATGACGTCATCCAGTCCGCCAGCATAGATCGTCTCGCCATCAGGTGAAAACGCTAGTGCCCATACCGGCCCTTGCCGTGCAGCACGAAAGTCATGAGTGATGCTCCAATCACTCGTGTCGATCATCATGATGTAGCCCTGCCCGTCACCAACCGCGAGTTGGGAAGTCTCGGCGTGGTACGCCATCGCGAGGATCGGACGGCGTTCCAGCGTCAGGTCGGCGATTACATCACCAGTTTCCCTGTTGACCGCACGCGTTCCACCATCCACCGCTCCGTATGCGATCCAGTCTTCTTCAACGATCAACTGGTTGATGCCGAAACCATGTGTGATCAAAACGCGAGAACCGGACTGCGCGTTCAGACGACTATCCCATTCACGGATAGTCCCGTCAGCGGATGCCGAGTAAAGCATCCCGTCAGGCGCAAATTCTACATCCGTCACATTAGAGCGATGGCCGTCAAGAACCTCCGTATTGAAGATGGGCTCCGCCGGCGTGTCCTGTGTTCTCATTAGATCGACGACGCTTGTTACGTTGATGAAGCCGTCCCACCCGGCAGTTGCGACAACGGCTTGATCAGGTGCAATTGCGATTGCCGCCACCTTGCCTTGATGCTTCGTGAGTTCGAGCGGAGAGTCGAAATACGGTGCCCAAACCAGCACTCGGAAATCGTCACCTCCAGAAACCACAACTGGGGCTTCGCTATAGTCCACCGCGACGACAGCCGCGTCATGCCCTTCAAGCCAAGTCGCGGCTCCGCCTGCCCAGAGACCCACCGAATTGTCGAAACTTGCGCTGGCGACCACTCCATCAGGTGAGACAGCAAGCCCCATAATCGGCCCACCATGACCTTTCAGAGTGGTAAAGTTGTTGGCACTGGCCGGCAAGTTCGCCAGCAGGAAACAAAACGTTATTAGCGCAGTGCGCATCATGTCTTATTCCGCTGGTGCCGCCGTCCCTGTTTCTTCTGCCTGAGACTTTTTCAAATCGTCGAGCCAGATCGAGTGATGCTGGTGTGCCCAAGCCTCATCGACTTCTCCAGAGCCCATAGCATCATATGCGCCCTCCATTCCGACTGATCCGATGTAAATGTGCGCAATGATAATCGCCATCAGTACAAATGAGACAATAGCATGCCAGGCTTGAGCAAGTTGCATCTCTTCTTGAGGCGACAACACCGTTGGCAACGGTTCCATGCCAATCCAACCCGGCGCTCCCAA
Organism: Boseongicola sp.; assembly: GCA_028818055.1. Lineage (GTDB taxonomy): Bacteria > Pseudomonadota > Alphaproteobacteria > Rhodobacterales > Rhodobacteraceae > JAPPOI01. Next base: position 11,429 of record JAPPOI010000149.1, on the reverse strand, counting down.
ACTGTTCAGGGCTGCGAAAGTCTTCGCGAAAAGCGGCAGTTCGAACGGGAAAAGAAGCGATAGACCGGAGATCGAAATCGATCCGCCAAGTAAAATAACTGACCAGAAAATGATTTTCTGACCAGCATTGAATTTCTTTGCCGGAGGGTGGTTGTTGCCGATGATGCCGCCACCTTGGGCAAACCACGTCAGGTCGGTCCTGTTGGGAATATTGTGAATGACCCACATTACAAAAACCATCACAAGGCCAAGCATGAACGCCCAAGAGACGTTGTTGTGCACCCATTTACTGCCAATCAGCAGGTAGGAATTCACCTCTGGTCCGAAGGTCGGAAGGATGAAAACCCTGCCGAACAGTACAAGCAAGCCGGTGATACCCAGCAGAATGAAAGACCCTGCCAATAGCCAATGCGCAAAGCGCTCTATGGCCTTGAAACGCGTTACGGTCCGGCCTGTAAGCTCTTCATCGAGCTTGATGCGCCCGCGCAGCAGATAGAATAAGACCAGCAGGACGAGCACTCCTAGCAACGCGTAGCCACCATATGTCCGGAGCGGTCCCTCGCGGAACTCCAGCCAAGCCATGCCACCATCCTGCACCAGTACCCGCGCAACGTCGCCGCCCGCAGAAACGGTTACGTCGGATGAACCGTAGCGCAGTGCACGCCACACTTCGGCGTCAGAGGCACCGCCAAGCGTACCGAGCTGCTGTGCGATGCCGGCAGCACTTGATGGATCCCCTATGTTTGAACTTCGGAATTCTGAGTCGACATTTTCGCCGCGCTGTCGGGCAAGTATGTCTTCCAGCGTTTGTGCTCCTCCGGTCGCGCTCCGGTCCGGTTGGGACGTCTCTTGCGCCACAACGGGCGATACGAAAACCAAGGCCGAAAACGCTGCTGCCAGCAAGACTCGGATCATGGTCAACCTCCGACAATTTCAATAAGGGTGATTTGAAAAGGGCGGCCGGCAATGGCCGCCCTTCTCTGATTAAAGGTCACGCAGGACCGAAACGCGGACTAGCCGCCTTTCTGATCGTAAGCAGTGCCCCAGCCCCAGGCACCAGACCCGAAGCCGCGTGCAACAACGCGCTCGCGATAGATCGCCGACACAACGTCGCCGTCACCAGCGAGAAGCGCCTTGGTCGAGCACATTTCGGCACAGATCGGCAACTTGCCTTCTGCGATCCGGTTGCGCCCATATTTGGCAAACTCAGCTGTCGAGTGCGTTTCCTCGGGACCACCAGCGCAGAAGGTACACTTGTCCATCTTGCCGCGAGAACCAAAGTTGCCCGCCTGTGGGAACTGCGGAGCACCGAACGGACATGCGTAGAAGCAGTATCCGCAGCCGATGCACAGGTCCTTTGAGTGCAGGACGACCCCTTCTTCATTCTGATAGAAGCAGTCGACCGGGCACACAGCCATGCAAGGTGCGTCCGAACAATGCATACAGGCCACCGAGATCGAGCGTTCACCCGGTTGGCCATCTTGGATCGTCACCACCTTTCGACGGTTGATGCCCCAAGGCACTTCGTGTTCGTTCTTACAGGCCGTAACACAGGCATTGCATTCGATGCAGCGCTCAGCGTCGACGAGGAATTTTGCTCTAGCCATATCTCATTCCTCCCTTAAGCGGTCCAGATCTTACAGAGTGTTGCCTTGGTCTCTTGCATCTGCGTGACCGAGTCATACCCGTAAGTCTGAGCTGTGTTTGTGGATTCACCCAAGACATATGGGTCCGCACCATCGGGGTATTTGTCCCTCAGGTCCTTTCCTTCGAAGTGTCCGCCGAAATGGAACGGCATGAAGGCAACACCTTCGCCGACCCGGTTTGTCACCATCGCCATGACTTTGACTTTGGCGCCTTCGGGACCTTCTACCCACACCTGTGTACCATCCCTGACGCCAAGGTTGTTGGCATCGCGAGGGTTGATCTCAACGAACATGTCTTGCTGAAGTTCAGCCAGCCAGGGGTTCGAACGAGATTCGTCGCCACCGCCTTCATATTCAACCAGACGTCCAGAAGTCAGGATCATCGGATAGTCCTTGCTGAAATCCTGTTTCTGGATGGACGCATACATCGTCGGAAGACGATAGAATTTGCGGTCCTCGTAGGTTGGATAGTCGGCGACCAGATCGCGACGGTTGGTGTAGAGCGGTTCGCGGTGAAGCGGAATCGGATCCGGGAACGTCCAGACCACGGCTCGCGCTTTCGCGTTGCCGAACGGAGCACAACCATGCTTGATGGCAACCCGCTGGATACCGCCTGACAGGTCGGTCTTCCAGTTGGTTTTGGGCCCGGCAACGGCATCGATTGCTGCCCGCTCGTCTGCGGTCAGATCGCTGTCCCAGCCAAGGTCCATCAGCATCTGCATGGTAAACTCAGGATAGCCATCCTGAATTTCTGCACCTGGGTTCGATACGCCATCAGCGAGCAGATTGTCGCCGTCACGTTCTACCCCGAAACGCGCCCGGAAGCAGAGACCACCTTCAGCGACAGGCTTGGACATGTCGTAAAGGTTTGGCGTGCCAGGGTGACCCATTTCTGCGGTACCCCACGATGGCCATGGCAGACCGTAATAGTCGCCGTCTGCCGGTCCACCGATCGCCTGCAAGGTTGTTCTGTCGAACGTGTGCTGGTTCTCCATGTGAAGCTTCAGACGTTCCGGCGATTGCCCGGTATAGCCGATCGTCCACATGCCCGAGTTAATCTCGCGAAGCGTGTCTTCGATATTCGGCGTTACACCATCGTCTTCGATCGAGATGTTGCGGAAGAAGCGGTCGTGCCAACCGAACTTCTGCGCAAAGAGACCGATGATTTCATGGTCGGTCTTCGACTCGAAGATCGGATCAACGACTTTCTCGCGCCACTGGATCGACCGGTTTGACGCGGTGACCGAGCCATAAGTCTCGAACTGCGTACAGGCCGGAAGCAGGTAGACGCCATCCGTGCGATCGGACAAAACCGCGGACACTGTTGGATAAGGATCGATCACGACGAGCATATCCAGCTCTTCCATCGCGGTCTTCATTTCCTTCATCCGGGTCTGCGAGTTCGGCGCATGACCCCAAAGCACCATGGCCCGAACTTTGTCGGGGTTATCCATGTTTTCTGGGTCTTCAAGAACACCGTCAATCCAACGTGATACCGGAATACCCGTCAGGTTCATCAGGTTCTTGTCTTTGCCGTCCGAGCCTTTGACCGTGGCAAACTGGCCTTTGAGCCAGTCGAGATCTTCGCCCCAAACGCGTGCCCAGTGGGCCCACGATCCAGCCGAAAGACCATAGTAGCCCGGCAGAGTATGGCTAAGAACGCCAAGGTCCGTTGCACCCTGCACGTTGTCGTGGCCGCGGAAGATGTTCGTGCCGCCACCCGAGGTGCCCATGTTGCCCAATGCAAGCTGCAGCACGCAGTAAGCCCGCGTGTTGTTGTTGCCGTTGGTGTGCTGTGTACCACCCATACACCAAATCACGGTGCCGGGACGGTTGTTGGCCATTGTGCGGGCTACCCGGCGAAGCTGCGAGCCGGGTGTACCGGTAACACGCTCAACTTCTTCCGGTGTCCACTTGGCCACCTCTTCCTTGATCTGGTCCATGCCCCAGACACGGGTGCGGATGAACTCTTTGTCTTCCCACTCGTTCTCGAAGATGTGCCAGAGGATACCCCAGATCAGAGCCACGTCCGAGCCGGGACGGAAGCGGACGTATTCGTCAGCATGCGCCGCAGTACGGGTGAACCGTGGGTCACAGACGATCAATGGCGCGTTGTTTTGCTCTTTTGCACGAAGCACGTGCAAGAGCGAAACGGGGTGCGCTTCAGCAGGGTTACCACCGATAATAAAGATCGCTTTGGAGTTATGGATATCGTTGTAGCTGTTGGTCATGGCGCCGTAGCCCCATGTGTTCGCAACACCCGCAACTGTGGTCGAGTGACAGATCCGCGCCTGGTGGTCGACGTTGTTCGTGCCCCAATAGGCAGCAAACTTGCGGAACAGGTAAGCCTGTTCGTTGTTGTGCTTCGCCGAACCGAGCCAGTAGACGCTGTCCGGGCCACTTTCGTCCCGGATCTTCATCATTCCGTCACCGATCTCGTTGATCGCTTCTTCCCAGCTTACCCGGACCCATTCGCCGTTAACCAGCTTGGTCGGATACTTCAGCCGGCGTTCCCCGTGCGCGTGTTCGCGTACCGCTGCGCCCTTGGCGCAATGCGCACCAAGATTGAACGGGCTGTCCCATCCTGGTTCCTGCCCTGTCCAAACGCCGTTTTGCACTTCGGCAATCACGGTGCAGCCAACTGAGCAGTGGGTACAAACCGATTTCTTCAGCTCGACAGCGCCGGATGCAGATTGCGCAGATGCCTGCGTAACCATGCCACCTGTGGCACTGATAGCAGCTAAGCCACCAACGGCCAGACCAGAGCTTCTTAGAAATGTACGACGATCGACTGTGGTGTCGGCCGCCTTAGACAGGATACTTGTCCGCTGGGGGCGTCGCGCAACCCCGTTGGTCTTTTTCCTTAGCATGTTTCGTCCTCCCTTAGTCTCGAGCGTCCCCAAGACGAAGAATTAAGTTCCTCAGACAGTCGGGCGTCACGCAACCAGTCGCCTGAAGGTGATGACATGTCCGATCTACTAGAACCGGGCGCTGTCGAAGTATGCGCGCGTATGCACGGTGTCCTGCATCTTCTCGGATTGCAGGTCAGGCTCAGACGCTTGCGCGGCTGTTCCTGAAGCGACCGCAACAGCGGCCAACGGGGCTGCAGCACCCGTCAGTTTGAGAAAATCGCGGCGGCTTTGCGCCTCCTCGGTTTTCTTGGTCATGAGAGTCCTCCTCTCTCGAAGCGACGGTTTCCCGCCGGATGTGCGGCTGTTTAGGCCGCGCTCATTCGAAACGCCTCGGTTTCGATTTCCATGAAGATGCGGCCCACTGTGGCCACACCTGAATAGAAAACCGAACTGTTGGCGGCTTCCAAATCTGAGTAAAAATGCCGAGCCCAGGGCCCGATGTACTTATTAAAGAATGTCTTTTGGGTCTCGATATCAGCCGGCGATCCAAATCGCCCGACGATTATTGCACCCATCATCTCCATCAAAGATGCGATGTTGTCTTCTGGTTCGAATACCGTTTCGCTGCGCGCCAGACCCAGCCCGACCATGTCTTGCCGAAGAAGCGCAAGCGGCTTCTCATTTAGGAAGCCGGTCAGATAGTAGCTTGCGTATGGCAGCAGTTCACCTCGCCCCAGCCCAATGAAGAGCTTGTTGAATTCGGACGCAACTGCCTTCGGCTTCGTGCGCTTGGCGATATTCGACAGCGTATTGATGGCGGCACCAAACTCCGAGTCGTCGCCTGAAAGACCAATCGTTTGGTCAATCAGAAGCTGGTCTGGTGGCGCGGCAAGGATCAATCCAAGGTAGTTGTAAATGTCGGCGCGCAGGCGATCTTCGTCGCTCACTGGCGACGTATTTCCAACGTCGAGCGTCGGCTCAGCGTTCAATGCCAACTAGCAGCTCTCAAGCTGCACCTCCCTGTCCTTGGGGAAATTTATATCGCATTCTTTTGCGTTTGGAAATTGAAATGTCGTCTTCTTCGGGCGACTCTGAATGCTGCTCTGCAGCAATAACCTCTTGATTTTCCAACTGCTCTTCGGATGGGTCCTGGCTTGGCTCCTCGCCGTCGGCCTCTTCAGTTCCTTCGATGTCGGTTGGCTCTTCTTCGTCCAAGGCATCGGCCGCGGCCTCAAGTTCAGCTTGCCGGGCCATCTCCTCGACATGCTTGGCCATGCCCTTCCCGACTTGATAGGTGGTCATCAAATTCTCTACCACTGTCGAAGCATCGGTGTAGTCCTCGCCGTATTCGACCAGCCCATCTAGGTTTGCCAACACCGGGTTGCTTGCCCAAAGTCTCCGTAGTGCAACCCGCTTAAGTCTTTGAGGAACGGCGGAATTTAGAAATGCCTTGAAGTCATCTCCGGTTTCTAGAGTATCTGGATCGGGCAGATTCAACTCAGCCAAAATTTCTTCGTCAGACTTCTCTTCAAGAGCGCGCAGTTCCTCATCTGCAACTGCCTGTTCTGCTTTCTGCTCGTCTTGCTGACGTTCGGCTTCTACCTTCGCCTTTCGGCGTGTCCAGAAATCTGACCCACTCAATGCAAGTCTTCTTTCCGACGTCGGCCCGGAGCGCGGTACACGTCGCTAAGCTGTGAAATCCGCGCATCTCCTTTCCCGTCTTCCACTTGGTCGATCCGCTTCTTGTCACGGCGCCTTTTCTTGAATTCTTCCTCTTCGTAGTGCGCCAATGCGAAATCTCGCACCCATGCAATCAGTCCATCAGGCATCGGAATCTTGGCGACGACGTCCTCGCCAGAATCTTCATAGTCCTGAGATTCGTACGGCGAAGCGGTGGCAAGCAACACTTCGTATGGTCGGTCGTCGTCTTCGGTCGCACGCATTACGACGTAGATAGAGGGAGTTTGCGCCGCGAGACCATTCATGTATGCCTCGGCATCAGCACCATGCAATTGCAACCGAACTGTCGCGGCATGAAATTCTGTCGTCTCGCCTTCTTCGCGCAGGACCTTCCAGTTTGCTGGCCCGGCGCCCGGAAGAACGCCGACGGCATTCCACGTCCAACGCACCCATTTTGTCACGCCTGGCGCGCGCCGGACGACAACGCCAAGTGGCATCTCGGCATACTTCTGCGGGTTATAGTACAACCGCTATTCCTCCCTTGCTGCGCCGTCTCATTTTCAAGCGTGAGCGAGACACGCAGCGTGTAAGTCACTTTACCCGACAATTTTTCCATGTCTAACTCTTCCGACGAAGGGGAGTATTCTGAACATGCCAGCCGAAAATGGAGCATCTCCAACATTGATCCTGTGCGATTGCGCGGGCTCTCAATCGATTGACGGCGAGGCCTTGGCCAAAGCCACCGGCTTGCGGTGTTCTCGGGTGCACACCCACCTGTGTGGTCCAGAGCTTGAAAAAGCAGCCGCGGCGATCACCGACGGGAACGCGGTAATTTGCTGCGGACAGGAAGCCGATCTCTTCGAAGAAGTTGCCAATGATCTGGGCGTTGAGCCTGCTCTGTGCGTCGACATCAGAGATCGTGCCGGATGGTCTGACGACGAAACTTCTCCAACGCCCAAGATGGCGGCCCTGATTGCTGACGCGACACTTTCAAGTCCTTCAACGAAAACCGTGGATGTCGTATCCGAAGGTCTTTGTCTTATCATTGGGACAAGCGAAGTCGCCTTGCGCGCCGCGCACCAGCTCAAAGGCGCGCTAAGCGTCACCGTGCTTGTGACCGATAATGAAGATACCCCGCACGACCGATCCTTCGACGTGATCCGCGGCTCATTACGCCGGGCAAGCGGTGCACTTGGAAACTTCGAGGTCACATTCGACGCCTTCCAGCAAATTGTCTCCGCAGGCCGGGGAGGTTTTGGATTCACAGACCCGCAGAACGGCGCCGAAAGTGAATGCGACATTATCCTCGACCTGACCGGCGGAACCCCACTTTTCCCAGCCCCGGAAAAACGCGAAGGCTATCTCCGCGCCGATCCCAAAAGCGAACCAGCCGTCGCAAGCGCAATCTTTGACGCTGCGCAGTTGGTCGGAACATTCGAAAAACCGCTCTACGTGAAGCTGGAAGCGTCGCTTTGCGCGCACTCCCGCGCCGAGCAGATCGCTTGCTCCAATTGCCTCGACAATTGTCCGACCTCCGCGATTACGTCCGCAGGCGAACACGTCGCAATCGACCCGATGATCTGTGCAGGCTGCGGATCGTGCGCGGCCCTCTGCCCTTCGGGCGCAATCACATATGACGCACCTGCAACCGACCATCTGATCCGCCGAATTCAGACTGTTGCTCAGACCTATCAGGGCGCGGGTGGCGATGCGCCGCGTCTTTTGGCGGTCGACGCTCACGGTTCAGAAATGATCCGCCTGCTGGCAAGGTTTGGCGCTGGGCTGCCAACGGATGTCATTCCGCTTGAGGTTCCTGCACTGAACGCTTTTGGCCATACAGAAGCATTGGCCGCACTGGCAGCTGGATGCAGCCAGGTGTCGATCTTGCTTGGCCCCGGAACCGAGCGCGACGCGATGGAACGCGAAGTTGCACTTGCGCTTGAAATTTCCGGTGCGCCGCACGTCCAGCTCCTCGATATTGCTGATCCTGATGCTTTGGGCGACAAATTACGTGAAGAGATCTCTGCTGCCGCAATCGAAGCACCCGTCCGTCCCATGGGCTCGCGCCGGCAGATCACCCGCCAGGCTGCCAAGGCACTTCACCCGGATACCGACTACATCGATCTGCCAGACACCGCTCCCTACGGCGCAGTAGTGGTCAATCAGGACGCCTGCACGCTCTGCCTGTCTTGTGTGTCGCTTTGTCCGTCCGGCGCGTTGGGCGACAATTCCGATCTGCCACAGCTGCGTTTTCAGGAGGACGCCTGCCTGCAATGCGGCCTATGTGCCGGAATTTGCCCCGAAAACGCGATCTCGTACTCGCCTCGCCTCAATCTGACTGACGAGGCGTTGACGCAAACCGTGCTTTACGAAGAGGAACCTTTCGCTTGCGTCGAATGCGGCAGCCTCTTTGGATCGAAATCTACAATTGACCGCATAACCGAGAAGCTGGCGGGTCACTCAATGTACCAAGGCAATGACGCGCTGCGTATGATCCAGATGTGTGACAATTGCCGTGTCCAAGCTCAGTATCATTCTGAAGACAACCCGTTCGCGAGCGGTGAGCGTCCGCGACCGAGAACCACTGACGACTATCTTTCAAAGCGGCGGGATCACTGAGTCTTCAAAGGCGCGCCAAGGTCCGCAGGTTCCAAGGCTGACACATACGAAAGGATCGCATCGAACTCTTCGAGTGTCAGCTCAATGGGCACTATCGGCGATGGTCGCTCCGCGTGGAATGGTTCGGTTACATCCTTGATTTGTGTAAACGCAGGATGGGGGTTCAACGCATAGAAGGTTTGAAATCGGATATCCCAGTCATCAAGTGCACGCAGCACGAAGAAAGAAGGGGTGGATCCGATTCCCAGCATTGGCTGATCCGAAACACTTACGTGGCAGCGCCCGCAATGCGAGACAGAAAGCTTAAGCCCAAGCGCAGCGTCGCCTTCAAATGCCGTACCCTCATTAGTCTCTTCTGAGAACGAAACGGCGGAAAAGACTTGAACTCCATCGATCTTAAAGTCGGTGACTGTTCGCTGCCCGACCTCGGACATAAGCCAGTCTTCGAACTTTTGCGTTCCGGCGTGATTGGGGCTGGCAATCTGAATGGACCAGGTTTCACCCAGACCTTCGAACAAAGGCCGACCCTCTGACCCAAGCGCGACATCAGCGTCCGACCCAGGATCAAGAATTTCCACCCTAACCTGCGTTTTCAAAGAAACGCGAGGCAGAAGAAACTTCAGCAAGCCCGACTCAACCAGTTCGTTCGGCGCAGCTAATCGCACCGTCCGCTCATCGGCTTTTACGGTCGGAGCAATGCCAACCGCAAAACAGAAAATTACCATGGACAATATCGTCCGCATACCCAAGGCTAGAAATGCTGCATTGGTTCTGTCAACAAATACACAAACAAAAGTGGGAGGAAACATGTCGGACGACCTCAACATGTCGATGCGCAAATTCTTGAAACAGGTGGGCGTAACGTCTCAACAGGCAATCGAAAAAGCGATGCGCGACGGCGGAGCTGCCAAAGACTACGAAGTTAAAGCGGTAGTCACGATTGAAGAATTAGGGATGGAGCACACAGTGACCGGCATCATCCGTGGTGAGGGTTGATCACGCGTGAGTACTACTCGTGAAACCGTTTTAGATGTTCTCAAGTCTATCTCGGACCCGGCATCAGATACCGACATCGTCTCCGCGGGAATCGTCCGGGCACTAAACGTCGATGGTGGCAACGTCCGTTTCGTCATGGAGGTCGGCGCCTCTCTTGCAGCAGAATACCAAACTGTCAAAGAACAGGTCGAAGGCCGTCTCGCAGAACTAGACGGCATCGGCGATGTTTCTGTCGTCATGACAGCGCATCAGGCCAAGGCCCCTCCGGATCTGAAACCGGCGGGTGCTCCAAAACAATCCGGCCCAGAACGTGTTCCCGGCATTAAAAGGATCATCGCTATCGCTTCCGGTAAGGGAGGTGTGGGAAAATCCACAGTCTCGGCAAACCTTGCCTGTGCATTGGCTGCGCAAGGCATGAAGGTCGGGTTGCTCGATGCGGATGTCTACGGTCCATCGCAGCCCCGGATGCTGGGCGTCTCGGGTCGCCCTTCCAGTCCAGATGGAAAGACCATCCTGCCGATGCGCAATCACGGCGTCACGATGATGTCGATCGGACTGATGACGAACGAAGATCAGGCAGTGGTTTGGCGGGGGCCAATGCTCATGGGCGCCTTGCAGCAGATGCTTACGCAGGTCCAGTGGGGCGCGCTTGACGTTTTGTTGGTTGATTTGCCGCCGGGGACAGGCGACGTCCAGATGACGCTCGCTCAGAAGACTATTGTCGACGGCGCTATCATCGTTTCAACGCCACAGGACGTGGCGCTTTTGGATGCTCGCAAGGGTGTGGACATGTTCAATCAGCTGAACGTGCCATTGCTGGGCATGATCGAGAACATGTCCACCCACATCTGTTCGAATTGTGGGCATGAGGAACATACCTTCGGGCACGGCGGCGTCGCAGCAGAAGCGGCCAAGCTCGGCGTTCCACTGCTTGCAGAGATTCCGCTGAGCCTGGATATACGTGTCGCAGCAGACGGTGGTGCCCCAATCGTGGTAACCGCGCCAGATAGCCCGCAGGCGGCGGCCTTTTTGGAAGTCGCGAAATCCTTGCAAGCTAAGCTTCGAGAATGACAGAGCCGACATTTCCTCCAATGATGTCGGGCCTTGCGGTTAATGGGCCAACAGACGCGTTTGCGACAGCCTGCAACAAGGCGGTCATCGGCTGTGATGCCGGACTTGTTGTGTACAACGCTGCGGCAGATCGACTGAGCGCGGCACTGGTCCTAACGCCTGACGTACCGCTCAGGAAAGCCGTCGCCATGATGCCGCTTTGCGCTGTCGGACTTCAGAATGCACTTGGCGCTTTAGCGCCACCCGAAGTGGCCGTTCATCTGGAATGGACTGGTGCGCTGCGTATCAATGGCGCGCGATGCGGCAACGTGAAAATTGCCTCAAGCGACACCGAGGCCGACAAAGAACCGAATTGGATCGTCGTTGGCTTTTCTATTCCTTTGCTGATGGTGGGCGAAGGGGGCGATAGCCCTGAAGAAACTGCTCTATATGAAGAAGGGTGCGCTGACATCCTGCCGGAACAACTGCTGGAAAGCTGGAGCCGTCATACATTGAATTGGATTGCCAGGTGGGAAGACGAAGGCAATGCTCCGCTCCATGCCGAATGGCGGGGCCTCGCTCACGG
>JAPPOI010000422.1 GCA_028818055.1 Boseongicola sp. | reverse complement strand
CATATGAAGTGAACACCGGCAATGGAATCGCAAGCAGGAGCAGCCCTGTTATCGCCAGCCCAACGGAAAGCCTCGCATGAAGAAGCGCGCCCAACCGTCGCTTGATCCAATCACCTAAGAACCGGCTCGCCGCCATGAACGCCGAGAACACGGTAACGGCGATCCCCGCCTCCAGGACATCGACGCCGGTACGCTCTGCCAGATAAATGGCTGCCCAGTCCGCCATCGCGCCCTCAACCAATGTGATCAGGAACATGAAACCGCCAATTGCGAACAATGCCAGAGGCAGTTGCGACAATCTTCGTCTGGGTGGAGCCTTCTGTTCTTCTTCGGCACCCACCTTCGGCAATTGACGCGACGCCAATATTCCCGCAACGGCAGAGTCGATGGAAATAGCCGCCATGATCCCCAACGGTGTTAGCCACCCTGCTCCGGCGGCAGCAACGATGGAACCGGCGGTTAGACCCAACGCCCAGAATCCATGGCACCGATTCATGATCAGTCTGGATGCATGCTTTTCGACCCTGCCCGCGTAAACGTTCAACGCGACTTCCATGAATGCGATCGCGAATCCAAAGGCAGCAAGGCCTAAAAACAAGGTCAGTTGGCTGGTCGCCATAATGGGGAAAAGCGCCGTCACCAATTGCAGGGGAAAAGCCAGCAAGAATATTCTGCGGACACCAATCAGTCCCACCGCCCGTCCCGCAAACTGCAACGCGATGAGCAAAGCTATTGGTGCGCCAAGCAAAGCAATCGCCAGTTCGGACTTCGTCAGACCGATGCTCTCTTTGACGTAGGGAATAAGAGCCAGCCAACTTCCGATTGCCATTGGCTGCAGAAAAAACAGCGTCATGATTAAGATGACGCTGCGATTAATTGTTTTGGTGTCCATGCGGCGGACCCTAGCAGGACCGCCGTTCGGTAAAAGCGAATTCGTTAAGCCATCGCTCGACGCTGTGGGATTTTTATTCGCGCAGCAAGCAAAGCGAGGATCACCCCAAGATAAACCAGTGGTTCAATTTGAAATCCCTTAGCGAGCATCACGAAATGAACGGCGCCTAAAATTGCAGTAGCATAGGTCAGCTGATGAAGGCGCTTCCACGTTTTCGGGCCCAGCTTCCGAATAGACAGGTTGTTCGATGTAATCGCAAGCGGTGTCATCAGAACAAACCCCAGCATACCGATAGTGATGTACGGGCGCTTTAATATATCAGCCCAGATCTGGCTCAGGATTTGAACATCCAGAACAAGCCATACCAAAAGGTGGCACACGACGTAGTAGAAGGTAATCAAGCCCAACGCCCGCCGAAACCGGACAAGACTAACACCGGTCCAATTCCGCAATGGCGTAACAGCCAAAACAACAACGAGCACTTGCAAAGCAAGCTCACCCAGCCGGTGCTCCATTGCCTTGACCGGGTCAACGCCAAGCCCACCAGTGATCCCGAGGTAAAACAGCCAAACCGGTGGCAATGCCCCAATGAGGTACACCAGCCAAATTGGCACACGGCTGAGGCCGAGGTTGATACGTTGTGCGATTGTCATGCTGGCCTCAATAGAACTCTTCGAGGTCCATGCCGGAATACAAACCAGCAACCTCTTTTTCGTAACCGTTGAACATTAGTGTTGGGATGCGCTTTGCAAACAACCCGCCGCCAATTTGACGTTCAGAGGCTTGGCTCCAACGAGGGTGATCCACGTTCGGGTTCACATTACTATAGAAACCGTACTCGCGAGGGTTGGCGAGGTTCCAGCTTGTCGGTGGTTCGTCCTCGGTCAGCGAAATCCGGACAATCGACTTGATCGATTTGAAGCCATACTTCCACGGCACAACAAGTCGAATGGGTGCACCGTTTTGTTTTGGCATTGGTTCGTCATATAGACCCGTGGCCATAATGGTCAGCGGATGCATCGCTTCATCGATACGCAATCCTTCGCGATATGGCCAGTTCAGGACGTTGCGACGCTGGCCGGTCATTTCATCGGGTCGAACGAGCGTTTCAAAAGCAACGTACTTTGCACCCGGCTGTACGCCGACCTTGTTTAAGAGGTCTGCAAGTTCAAAGCCGACCCATGGCACAACCATCGACCACGCTTCGACGCAGCGGAACCGATAGATACGCTCTTCAAGCGTCATGCCAGATACAAGATCGTCAAATGAGTAATCACCGGGCTTGTCGACGAGACCGTCAACCTTCACAGTCCATGGGTCGATCGTCAGGCGATGCGCATTGCGGGCAGGATCATCCTTGCCAGTCCCGAACTCGTAGAAGTTATTGTAGCTTGTGATGTCTTCGAAGGAGTTGGGCTCAAGGTCGGAACCATAGGACGTCTTCTTTGCGCCCAGACTTGCAAACGCTGGCCCGGCAATTGCGCCTGCAGCCAGAGCACCCGCTCCCGCCATCAACTCGCGGCGGTTCAGCCATCCCGCTTTGGGTGTCACATCCGACCACTTGAGGTCACTTCTATATCGTCCGGCCATCGTGTTCTCCGCTCCTCTTCGGTTGCCCATAACATGCGAGCTTGTCGGGATTACGGCAATCACCCTCACGACACTGTGCTTAACGGCTATAATTTTGAAATACGGTTACAAATCGGCTGGAAATGATCACGCTTTCTCACGGAAACGTGTGTGGAAAGCCGAACAGGTGCGCGCTTAGTCCACCCCGACAAACCGTCAAGGCGGCATCGGCAAGATTCCACCTCATCCATCTTACAATTAACGCCGTAGAGGTCTTCGATACCAAACAGGGTGTCACACTCAATTTGTGGAGAACCTCATGCTTAAGAAAACACTGATCACGACAGCTGCCATTCTGATGTCGGCGCCTGCAATCGGGGGTGGAATGAAATAAGACATCGTTGACACCGCCGTTTCGGCCGG
>JAPPOI010000403.1 GCA_028818055.1 Boseongicola sp. | reverse complement strand
GTCGAAGCGTCGGGCCGCAGAAGTTGGCTCAGCGGAACTTCGGCTTCAATGACCGTTCCCGTCGGTGAGGTCAAACACCGTAAAGTTCCGTCGAGTTGTTCAATGCGTTCCTGCATGTTGCGGAGCCCCAGTCCGCCACGGGCTTCGTTTGGTTGGAAGCCAACGCCGTCATCCTGAATGCGGAGCGTGGCTCCGGTTTTATGTCCATACAGGCGCATGCGGACTTCAGTCGCTTGCGCATGTCGTTCGATATTCGTCAACGCTTCCTGCGCGACCCGGAAGAGGGCGGTCTTGGCCTCGTCGCCCAACCTGTTACGGAATACGCCGGTCTCAAGTTCGGTGTCGATACCGGTGCGCTCTGTGAACTCTTCGGTCAAGGTCTGTAGGGCGGGACCGAGCCCAAGATCGTCCAATGTGCCCGGTCTGAGGTCGCGACTGATCCTGCGAACTTCCTGAATTGCCGTCGTCAAACTGGCAATACCCTTCGACAGGCTTTCGGCTGCGCGATTGTCGCCCTTCGCCAAGCGTCGCTGTGCAAGATCAAGTGCGTATCTGACGCTGACAAGAATTTGGCTGATGCCGTCGTGCAGTTCACGCGCGACGCGACCGCGCTCTTCTTCTTGTGTGTCGATCACGCGCTGGGTCAGTCTTTTCAGGGCAGCGTCGGCGAGCGAACGCTCGCGGATGTTGATCCAAAGCCCTGTAATAAAGACCAACAACAATGCGGTCGCAGTGATCGCGCCAATATAAAGAAATGTCCGTTGAACTCGTGTCTCTACCCCGGCACGCGCGGTTGCCACTGTCGCACGGATATCGTCGATGAAAATGCCTGTTCCCAGTGCCCACCGCCAATCCTGCAAACCGATGACGTAGGTGACCATTTCGGCCTGTTCTCCCGTCGTCGGTTTCCACCAAAGATGGCTGTGATAGCCGCCTCCCGACCGGGCTATTCGGATGAACTCTGATGTGATTGGCGTGCCGTTCACATCAGAAAGGCCCAACCAGTTTTCATTGATCAGATGGGTCTGGCGCGGGGCGACTAGGTTTGTGCCGTCATAGTCAAAGACAAAGAAGTAACCGTCTTGACCGTAGATCATCGCCGCCAAGGTTTGCATCACCTCAGTCTTTGCAACTTCATCATCAGGAAGCGCATTACCATATCGCGAGCCAATGGCCGTTCGAGCCAGGGAAATGTAGTTTCGCAACTCATCCTTCTTGGCTGCAAGAAGTTGTTCTTCGAGCGAGGCAACCTCGCGTTCAGCGGCCGCCCGCGACTGATAGGTGACCAGAAACGCCAGAGCCGCCATCGCCAGAACAAGAGGTACCGCCGCCATAAGGAAGAACTTCCGGCGGTAACGACGCGTGAGCGTGGAATCGGTGGTTTGTTCCGTGTTTTGCATTTTCCTTACCCGTCAATATGAATCGCAGGTCAGGCGTCCGACGACAAGTCATCGGGATTATTTGGATTAAAGTTTGCGCTAACAAGTTCAGAAATAGGGCGTTTTGTTCCAACAACTCACCGGTTCTGGGTATTTTACTTTCTCGGCTACAACGCTAGTTTCCGGCACACTTGCAACGATCCGCCCGTTGAGAAACGGGCTTTTAAATGGGAGGAACTGACCACATGGATCGTCGTTCATTTCTAAGAAATACGGCTCTTGGTGGCACCGCAGCTGCGGCGACTACCCTGGCAGCACCAGCATATGCACAAGGCAAGCGCACGTTGACGATGGTCACGTCGTGGGGCCGTGGCCTTGCTGGCGTGTTTGATGCGGCTCAGAAAGCTGCTGACAACATCACTGCCATCACAGACGGTTCGTTGACCGTCGAAGTTAAAGCTGCTGGCGAACTCGTCGGCGCGTTCGAGGTTTTTGATGCTGTGACCGCAGGTCAGGCAGACATGTACCACGCCGCTGACTACTACTTCATCAACCAGCATCCTGGCTTTGCGTTCTTCACCGGCGTGCCTTTCGGCATGACCGCGACTGAGCTCAACAACTGGTACTACCATGGCAACGGCATGGCTCTTCATGATGAGCTTGGCGAAATCTTCGGCCTGAAGTCGTTCCTGGCAGGTAACACCGGTACGCAGGCTGGCGGCTGGTTCCGCAAGGAAATCACTGGTCCAGAGGACTTCAATGGTCTCAAGTTCCGTATGCCTGGCCTTGGCGGCCGCGTACTGGGCGAGATGGGTGCATCGGTTCAGAACCTTCCAGGTGCTGAAGTTTACCAGGCACTTGCTTCGGGTGCGATTGACGGAACCGAGTGGATCGGCCCATGGGCTGACGAAAAAGCCGGCTTCCAGGAAATCACCAAGTTCTACTACACCGCTGGTATGCACGAGCCTGCAGCTGGTCTGTCGCTTGCGACAAACCGCGAAGTCTTTGAAAGCCTCACACCTGCTCAGCAGGCTGCGATCGAAGTTGGCGCAGGCCACGCAAACGTTTGGAACTTGTCTCAGTACCTCAACAACAACGGTGCGGCGCTTGAGCGTCTGAAAGCCGGTGGTGTTCAGGTTCTGGAATTCCCTGACAGCGTTTGGGACGCAATGTTCGAAGCTTCTAAGGCTGTTTATGCAGAGTTCCTTGGCGACGAGATCTTCAAGAAGATCAACGACGACTACTTTGCATCGATGGTGAATTCGTCTGGTTGGCTGACACAGTCGATCGGCGCTTACCGCGCACAGCGCGACCGCGTTCGCGGCTAAGCCAAGACGATGAAATGTTCAGGCCCCGGATCACCGGGGCCTGACTTCGGTTTTAAAGCCGACATAAAACATACGCACCAACAGCGGGGGTGGGAATGCTGGACGGCATTGCCTGGTTCTTCACCAACATTGGAATGGCCTTCTACAACTTTGCCTATGAGGTAGAGCAGCCCGGGTTG
>JAPPOI010000290.1 GCA_028818055.1 Boseongicola sp. | reverse complement strand
CTGCAAGGGCTATGACGTGACGGAGAACGGGCAGGCGATGGACGCGATCCGCGAAGTTGGCCCCGGTGGACACTATCTCGGATGTGCCCACACACAGGCGAACTTCGAGTCAGCTTTCTGGCGCACCAATGTCCTGGATTACAAACCGTTTGAAACATGGGCAGAAGAGGGCGAGCGCGATACGGTCCAGTTGGCCAACGCAAAGGTCAAACAGATGCTGAATGATTATCAGCAGCCAAGCATGGACCCGTCAGTACGAGAAGCACTGGATGCGTACGTTGCTGAAAAGAAAGCGGCTGAACCCGACGCCTTTACCTAAGCCAGCCGGGCAGCCAGAAGTCTGACTTCGGCCAGCAAGGCAACCAAGTACTCGACATGGCGGGCGGCTGAGTAAGCTGCGTCGCCATTTCGTCGGTTTTCTTCCATTGCAGCTTCGACCTCCAAAAGCCTCTCAACGGTTTCTTCGCTGGGCTGCTTTCGACTTGTCCCAAGAATTCGCGTCAGAGTTCTTTCACGTTTGTAGTCCAGCAACCCGTGTTTTGCAGCGCGAACCAGAAGACCGGGTCGGCGGAGGTTTGACAGCAGAGTCTGTGGGTTTTGCATGAGGCATCCTTCTGAATATTCGAAAAATGTATACAACCCATGCGTGTGTTGCCGTCACTTTGGAATCTGCGAACGTATAAATTTTCACTTGTTTACGGAATTTTGATCAACATTGGCGCGTTGGAGCTGTTAATAAACTGGTAACTTTATCAACTTTAGGTTGATGCTATAGTTAAAGACATTTTCAGTTTTCCGACTTCTTGGAGGACCGCCATGGACGACATTCCAGGTCGAGGTGCAGAGAAAGGCGTGCCGGATTGGGTATCAGTTGAAGTTAAACGTTACCTAGCCCACACAGAAAATGGTCGATCAATTCGATCGCTGGCCCGCGAGGCGGGCTGCCACGCTTCAACGATACTCAGGCAAGTCAGACGCTTTGAAAGTCGCCGTGAAGACGTGCTTGTTGATCTCGCCCTCAACAGATTGGGAAACGCTGTTGTCCCAAAGTACTCGGACGGTCCGTTGCCTCAGGACGGAGAAACGATGAATACCGAGTTGAATGTGAAATCTGACACCATCACCGACGACAAGACATTGCGGCAGGAGGCGCCCCGGATCTTACGCCGCTTGAATGAACCCGGCGCTTGTCTTGCCATCGCAAAAGACATGGAAAAAGCCGTTGTGGTTCGCGACTCAGAAGACGGCCAGACATTAAGAACAGCCGTTGTTGAACGCCAATTGGCAGAAGCAATGGCACTGAAGGACTGGATCACTGCATCGAACGAAGGTCGCATTTCACGTTACCGCATCACTTCGTCAGGCCGATCGGCGTTGAAAAGGTTTTTGGCAGAGGACGAAGCAAAGCGCCTCGGTTTTCAGGAGCACAATCAACCCTTCTTGGCCCAGCATGGCGACCATCAGGACAAGTCGATTGCGGAGGGTCCAAACAAGCGTCGACGTGTGCGATACAATGCAGTTGAAAGTCCGCTTCAAACGTTGGCCAGACGGCGCGATAAGGATGGAGCGCCATTTCTGGGCGCCGATCTCGTGGCCGCAGGCGAAAGGCTTCGCGAAGATTTCGAATTGGCACAGATGGGACCAAGAATTACCCAAAACTGGGATCGATTTCTCTCCGGTGGTGCGCGTGGCGATTTTTCAGTGAGCGGTGGAATGGGAAACGCGGCTGAATCCGCCCGAGATCGCGTGACCAAGGCACTAGCAGATCTTGGTCCCGGTTTGGGTGATGTTGTGCTGCGCTGCTGTTGTTTTCTGGAAGGTATGGAAGCCGCTGAAAGGCGCATGGGCTGGTCGGCTCGATCAGGAAAGATCGTTTTGCGGATCGCTCTGACGCGGTTGAAGCGCCATTACGACGAAGCGCATGGGAATTGGTCGCCCCTGATCGGCTAGTTCGTCTGCACGTATTCTGGCCCTTGCGATACGTGCATACCCGTCTTGCAGAGGTCAGCTTTCCTTGGACTTAAGCTTTTTGAGACGTTAGGTAATCTGCAAACAGATATGCGGATTGCCATGCAAAACGATCGCAAAATACCGAGCCTGCGCCATCCCGAAAAGGCGCATAAACCCGACAACGCCCAGCCAAAGAAACCCGACTGGATTCGGGTCAAAGCACCAGTGAGTGCGGGTTATAAGCAAACGCGCGATATTATGCGCGAGCATAAGTTGGTGACGGTTTGCGAAGAGGCGGGGTGTCCGAACGTTGGCGAGTGCTGGTCCCAAGGTCACGCGACCATGATGATCATGGGCGAGGTCTGCACGCGGGCCTGCACCTTCTGCAACATTGCGACCGGCAAGCCGCCAGAAGCTCTGGACGTTTTCGAACCGGGCCGGGTTGCGGACGCGGTGAAAAAGCTTGGATTGAATCATGTCGTGGTGACCAGTGTTGACCGCGACGATGTTGAAGACGGTGGTGCCGAACACTTTGCGCAGACCATTCGCGCGATCCGTCGGCAATCGCCGAAGACGACGATTGAAATCCTGACACCGGATTTCTTGAAGTGTGATCCGTCAGTGTTGGAAATTGTCGTCGAAGCACGACCCGACGTTTTCAACCATAATCTGGAAACTGTACCGGGCCTGTATCCCGAGGTGCGTCCAGGAGCCCGCTACTTCCATTCACTCCGCTTGTTACAGCGCGTGAAAGAGCTTGATCCATCAATGTTCACCAAATCCGGCATCATGGTCGGACTTGGCGAAGATCGCCAAGCGGTGCTTCAAGTCATGGATGACATGCGGGCAGCCGACATCGATTTCCTGACCATTGGACAATACCTTCAACCCACACCGAAACATCACCGCGTGGATCGGTTTGTGACGCCGGACGAATTTGCGGCCTATGAGA
>JAPPOI010000248.1 GCA_028818055.1 Boseongicola sp. | reverse complement strand
ACGCGATGGCGTGCGATGTGGCAGCTGCCGACGGACGAGTTCGCGAGACCGAACTCCGTTTCCTTGAGGAAATCAGATACGAGCTTGAGATAGACAGGCTTCACGCCGCTGCCATCGAGTTGAGCGCGCGCGTCCGGCACATGAAGGCCTGACGCCAATCAAAGGCGCTCAAGATTGTCCGCCCAATGCCCCAGAAGTGCTTTTTGAAGGCTGCGTGAACGTCGCGACCAGCTTTTTGAGCCTTTTGGTCGTTCTCGTTGTTCAACGGGTATCGCGTCACGTTTTGACTTGTCGGCAGTGAAGATTGCGAAAGCGGCTCGACGACCGGATCGACCTTCAAGAAAGCCAGCCAGAGTGCTTACAAAGTTCAGCGTACCGGTCTTGGCGGCCACAGAAACGCCGCTCATCTGATCCTTCGCGTTTCCTTTCGGATCAGGGAACCGGAAGGGACGCATCAAATCCGACACATCGGTATTCGCGGCAAGAATTTGCGCCATGTTTTCCGCACTCATCTCAGAGGCATAACCAAGGCCTGAATGATCCCGCAGTTGCATTCCCCGCGCACCGAAATTTGTCTCTGCCCATCCGGCCATTCGCGACCCCGACCCGATCAGATCTTTAACCGGGACACCATTCGCCATACTTGCAGTCAATCCAGTCATTTCGGCGGTTAAGTTCGTGGAATACCGCATCATCCCTTTGAGTATCTCATTAAGCGGCTTGCTAGTGACCTCGGCCAAAACACGGCCATTTGGACGAGCCCGGACAACGACCGGGTCGCCAAGCAATATGCCATTTGAGCGCGCGAGCGTCCTAAAGACATCGGCTGCATAGAGTTCCGGGAACCTGACAGGAAGCCATCGCGCCCCGTCCTTGCGCCCAAGAGCTTTCCGCGCGACCGACCATCGATCGACTCCAGCCCCCTCGCGATACTCAAAGATGGGTGCCGACCGCTCAATGACTGCCATGCGTGATACATTTGTGCCGGGACTGAATCTAAGGCCTCTGGCCTGCATCGTAATATCAAACGCGTCTCCGCGCGGTTTCCACTCAAAATGCACGCGGTTGTAGTTCAAGTTCAGACCGCAAAATGCCGGGTTATAGGCAACGTGGTCTGGTTGACCTTCATCGATCATTTTTCCGCTTGGGAAATCACCCGACCAAACCAGAAACCGTCCTGACACACTATGAACTCCGACCTCGCGAAGGGCACGAGCAAGGTCTCCCAAAGTATCGGTGTCCAAAGTTGGATCGCCATCACCCACCAACGCAATGTCACCTAGCAGAACTCCATCTTCGATCTTCGCTGTCGAATAAAGTCTTGTTTTAAATTGATAATCGTCGCCCAAACGCTGACTCGCATAGATCGAGGTGATCGCCTTAAGTGTGCTTGCAGGAGGCAGTTTTCGACCAGGCTGGCGTGCGTCCAGCGTTTTCCCGCTTTCCAAATCAATCAACGCATAGGCGACCACACCGCTCAGGTTGGATCTTTCAACCAGGTGCTCGAATCCTGATTGAACCGGTGCGGCAACAGGTGGCACTCCGCGCGGTTGTGGTCGCTCTGTTGATAACGGCGCGCGCGCAAACGCTGCCTGGCCAAGACCGGCCGCCGTGGCAGCAACCAAAACGGAGCGACGTGTCAGTCGAGTGGTCATGTCGGATTTATTGAAGCACAAGCATTAAGTGGCAAGTTAAAGAGTCATCACATTCGCGAAATTGTGTCCAAGCGACATCAATTCGCTGCGAGGCGGCTGCGTTGCGCCCGAATTGCTGTCGAACTTTGCGCATTCAGCGGAACATTTACAAAACACCAGACCGGCGGATGCGAGCTAGCCAATACTGAAGAATAGCGCGCGCGCAATCTCGACATTCGAAACTGCCGCGCAGCCGGGGAAAGTCGCGCCGACAAACGTTCGCCGGGTCGGGCCAAAACTCCGATTGGAACGCTTGCAAATATGGTTCGCCAATTATCCCAAAGGTGGATCGTTGCCATGTTGTCTGCCCCCATAAGCCAAACGAATCTGACGGATGGGTAGCAGGAACGTAGTGCCTGTATAGTGTCGACGGTGTAGCGGGTCCCAAGTCTTGTCTCTAGGTCAGTTACGCGAACGCGTGGGTGCTGCATCACGGACCGTGCCTTGGATAACCTGTCTTCAAGCGGCGAAGGACCAGCCTTCTTTAATGGGTTTCCGGGACTGACGAGCCACCAGACTTCGTCGAGTTCAAAACGCTTCATTGCTTCCAGCGTAATGTGGACATGGCCTTCATGGGCCGGGTCGAATGACCCGCCCAACAGTCCGACACGCGCGCCTTTGCGGGCAAGTGGGAAACCGGTCCTCATACTGGTCGACGCCTCCCGAAAGCCGCCAAGACTTCGCCACCAAGCGTGGCCTCATACCGTTTCAGTTTGCAGGCAGAAAACGAAAAGTCAATTTATTGCAGTTATTTAACAGATGCCTGAACATCTTGGGCAAGCGCCTGGATCTCTTCCGTCCACTTACCTTTTCCAATCTCAAGAACGCTTTTCCCGTTGCCAAGCGTCTCGGCGAATGCCACCCGATTACCTAGCGCCGCTGTTGCAACGCTCGCTCCAAGACCTTTGAGCGCCGTCGACACATCATCCGCTACTCGCGTGCCGGACTTAACCCGATTGAGAACAATCAATGCGGAAGACTTTTCGCGGCTGACAAGGTCGATCACATCCTCTGTGGCCCAAACGTCAACCGGACTGGCCGATACCGGTATGACGACCAAATCGCTTTCACGAATTGCCGGTTTCAAATCGCTGTCCACTTTCGGTGGTGTATCGACAAGAATGAAGTCGTGAGATGCCTTCAACTTGTCGAGTTCATAGCTGACGCCCCATGCGCTGGCAGTTGAAAAAGCGATGTCGGTTTTTCCCGCTTCGCGTCGCATCAT
>JAPPOI010000161.1 GCA_028818055.1 Boseongicola sp. | reverse complement strand
CGCTCGCTTAGTCACGTGCCGGCTCCAAGTCCTTGGGTGCTGCCGACGCTTTCGATGGGCTGCCTTTGGTTCGTGATTTGGCGGGGCCGTTTGAAATTCTTTGGCGCAGTGCCCATCCTGGCGGCTTTCTTTCTTTGGTCGCAGGTAGAGCGGCCACAAATTTTGATCAGTGAGACTGGTGGCCTGATGGGTGTGTTGGGTGAGGGTGGGCGCATTCTTACAAAAGCCAAAGGCGAAGGCTTTGCCGCATCATCGTGGCTTGAAAATGATGGTGATGCTGTTGTTCAGGTCACCGCGCATGAAAGGCTTGATGTATCTCAGAAGCCATCTCGGTTGAGGTCTTTCGATGTTGCGGGTGTGTCGGTCGTCCATGCGACTGGCAATAAAGCGGCGTCAGTTGCGCTTGCGAATTGCGAGGACACAAATATCGTTGTCGTGAATGTCGATGCATTGGCGTCTGATCATTGTCAGGTGTTCGACAAAAACCGCTTAGCGCAAACCGGTGCGATTGCGCTCTACATCAGCAATGGTGAAATTCGTGAGCAATCGGCGCGCGCCGAGCAGGGCACGCGCCTTTGGTCTCAGTAACTGCGGATCAGGCCGACGAGCCGTCCTTGCACCTTAACCTGATCGTCTCGGTAGAGACGTGTCTCGTAAGCCGGATTGGCAGCCTCAAGCGCGATGGTGTTTCCCGATTGTCTGAAGCGTTTCAGCGTCGCTTCTTGGCCCTCGACAAGTGCAACGACGATGTCGCCGTTATCGGCTGTGTTAACCTCGCGGATCACCACGATGTCGCCGTCGTTGATTCCGACGTCGATCATCGAGTCTCCCTTGACCTCAAGTGCATAATGATGCCCCTGACCATCGAGCATCTGGCCTGGTACAGCCACACGGTGCGAGACTTCGCTGATTGCTTCAATTGGCACGCCCGCGGCAATGCGCCCCATCACAGGCAACTCCATGGCTTGTGCCTCGACAGGGATCGCAGCCGGCGGTGGAGCCACGTCCGGTTTATCGCCATCAATAACTGATGGGACAAAACCGGCGCCCGAGCCGTTGTCGATCGCATCCGGAAGCTTGACGATCTCAATCGCACGGGCGCGATGTGCCAAGCGGCGAATGAACCCGCGCTCTTCAAGTGCCGTGATCAGACGATGAATGCCTGACTTTGACCTGAGGTCGAGTGCTTCTTTCATTTCATCGAATGATGGTGGAACGCCGTCGCGTTGGACGCGCTTGTGGATAAACTCCAACAAGTCCAGTTGTTTTCGGGTCAGCATTTCAGCGAACCTCCTCTGCTCGATCGGGGTATGATCCCGTATTGTTCGAGACTTGTTCTATTCGTGTTCTTGTTTTGTGTCAAGAATCGACGTTAACTACTAGATATCGATGATCTGGACTGTTTCGCCTGTATCGCGTGGACCATCTTGTGGTGGCCGCACGATCAGGGCGTCCGCGGACGCCAAAACCGTTAACAATGCGCTATCCTGACGAGAAGCCGCAGTAACCGAGCCATGAGCGATTGCGGCACGCATGTAATGTGCTCGGGGACCATTCGCACTTAGCGGAGCTGCCAATGGCATAGAGCGCGTCGGAAGCGCTTCTTTCGCAAGGCCTTGAAGTGCGCGAACAGCGGGGCGCAGGAAGACGTGACCGCAGACCATGGCCGATACAGGGTTTCCCGGAAGACCAATCATCGGGGTTCCATCCATTCGCCCCGCCATCAGCGGTTTCCCTGGCCGCATCGCAATCTTGTAAAATGATCGCTCCATTCCGCGGTCTGCTGCGACCGTGCCAACCAGATCATGATCGCCCACAGACGCGCCGCCGATGGTAACAACCAGGTCAGCTCCCTTGGCGAGATCAAAGACTGCCGACAAGGCCGCCTCATTGTCCCGCGCGATCGGCAAAATCCGAACAATTGCTCCTTCAGACTCAAGCATGGCTGCGAGCCCAAATATGTTTGATGCAATGATCTGATCGTCCGTTGGGTCTTCTCCTGGCATGACCAGTTCATCACCAGTTGGGATCAGCGCTACGATGGGTTGCCTGAAAGCGCGAACCGTCGGTGTATTCATGGCTGCTGCCAAGGCAATATCGGCAGTGGTCAGTTTACGTCCCGCAGGTATTTCAGCGCCCTCTGCGAAGTCAGCCCCCGCATCGCGGATGTAAAGCGAGCTGTCAGCATTTTCCTTCACTTGGATTGTATCTGCATCTCGAGATACATCTTCTTGGATCAGAACTCTTTGGGCGCCGTCGGGTGCGGGTGCGCCCGTAAAAATTCGCACGGCTTGACCAGTTTCTACCCGGCCTTCGAACCGCGATCCGGCTGCCGCTTCTCCGATCACAGAAAAAGTATCACCGGCGTAAACATCGGCGGTTGCAACAGCATATCCGTCCATGACCGATGCCGAAAACGGGGGCTGTGCGCGAGATGCAATAACCGCTTCAGCTAAAACGCGTCCCGACGCTTTGCGAAGTTCGATACTTTCAGCATCAAGCGGTTCAAGAAGCGCAAATATCTTATCAAGCGCTTCCTGAACGGAAATCACGAGGTTGCCTCGTAGCGCCCGGATTTGCCACCATCTTTAAGAACAAGACGGATATCTCTGATTTCCATATCTTTTTGAACAGCCTTGACCATGTCGTAGACTGTTAAACAAGCAACGGTGACAGCTGTAAGCGCTTCCATCTCCACGCCGGTTTGACCAGTCGTCTTGACCGTTGCTTGCACGCGAATACCAGGCAGTTCGATATTGGGTTCCAGATCAACAGATACCTTTGACAAAGCCAAAGGATGGCACAACGGGATCAGGTCAGGTGTCTTTTTGGCACCAATGATACCGGCCAGTCGCGCGACAGCCAGTACGTCGCCCTTATTTGGTTTGGATTGGGTAATCATATCAAGCGTTTCCGCAGA
>JAPPOI010000244.1 GCA_028818055.1 Boseongicola sp. | reverse complement strand
CATCTCGTAGACGGTGTTTAGGTACTTGAGTGTTTCGTCGACGTACTTTCCCGGTCCGGCCATCAACGGCGGCATCGCATTCGGTGGTGTTGGGTGAGGTGCGGGCGCCGAACCCTTCCAGGCGTGGTTTTGGTGGATATGATCAACGGCGCGTTCAGTGATGGCCGAGATAGTCAGCAACGGGTTGATACCCAAAGCCGTGGGGATCACCGAACCGTCGCAGATGAACAGTCCGGGGTGTTTGTCCGTGCCTTCGCCTGTCCAAACACGGCAAAGATCGTCGACAACGCCCTTTTCAGGATCGTCTGACATCGGGCAACCGCCAACTGGGTGGACCGTGACCAATTGATTGCCAAGCGCATCGGCCCAGACTGGGTTCGGCAAAAACGTTGCCCAAATAGCGTCGGCGGCCTGATGCATCGCGCGATTGTCGCGGGGGTAGGGCTCCTGCTTGCCTGCGCCTGGCCAGTCGACGACGGTCGCGTCAATCCCTTCTTCGAAGCGAAGCGTGCCTGCAGATGTATCGTGAGACATGACAAGAAACGTCTGCGTCCGCGCCATAGGTCCTGAATAACACAAGTCGGCCATGTCTTGGACGCTCCGAACGCCAAGCATGTCTTTTGCCATCGCGGCCAGAGATGTGAGCTTGCCCTGAATATCGGGAAATATGGTGTCCGAGCCTTCCAGCACATTGTCGGCGAGAAAAGCAGCCGGATAGACCGCTGCCATTGCACCCGGTGCCACGCCTTCTTCGATCACCAGACCACGCGACAGATCGATCTCGTCCGACATATTGACCTTGATCACGCCGGTTATGCAGGGCCCGGGTTGGTACTCTGGCTTGTCTGGGGTGTGAGTTCCGGCGCCAATTCCGTAAATCGGTTCGGGCGAATGCTCAGAGTACCGTCCGGTCGAATGGTGGAAGTTGGCCATAAACCCAAAACCAAGCGCGTCACCATTGCCTGAAAAGCGCGTCCCAAGCGCCTGTTTTGAAAGCTGTAAACCTGCTTCGACCTGACTGCGCTGCAGGATTTCGGTGGTGCCCAGAGAGCCAGCCGAGACGACCACGATGTCAGCAGTCAAAGTTCGGCTTGGATGACCATCGGTCGACAGATCGCGCATTAGGACTTGATAGCGTCCATCTTTGGTCTGTGCGATCGTGCGCGCCTCGGATTGTGTCACGATCGTAGCGTGTCGCTGATGCGCCAGTGGCAAGTAGTTCATCAGCAAGGTGTTCTTCGCGAGATAATTACAGCCTGAACAGCAATCGCCACAATGGTTACACGCTTCCTGCCACACGCCGACGGCGTTCTTGCCGTCTTCAAAGCTTACATTGATCGGGGGTCTTTCGAATTTTTGACCCATCTCTTCGGCCGAGACTTCCAGGGCTTTCAACTTGTTTGGGTTGAATTTGTCCGGCAACGGTTGCGACCCAAGGATGGTTTTGGCCTTTTCCATAAATGGCGTTAGTGCATCGATGTTGTTCAGTGCCTTCGGCCAACCAGATTGGAAAACACGATGGTCGGGCTCAAGGGTGACACCAGCATTGATCAAGGATCCACCGCCCAAACCATTGCCAAGAACGACATGAACATCGTCGTTGACGCGCAGCTGCATCATCCCGTTTTTGCTCGTCTTTAGAAGACCAGAGGCTGAACTGACGACTTCAGTTTCGGCGGTCGCTTCCGTCAAGTTGGTTGGATACTCTCCGGGCAAGATTTCACGGCCACGCTCAAGCAAACATAAGCTTGATGCTTTTTCGGCAAGACGCGCTGCGGCGATCGAGCCACCATAACCCGAACCAATAACCAAAACTTCGAAATCTGACTGTTCAAGTTCAGGGGGTTGAATAGAAATGGGGCGCATCTTCGGTGTCATAGAAGGGCCTCCTTGCGGCGCGCCTCGGCATCGGCAGCTTCCAATAATTTGATAATGTGGGTTTGTTTGGCCGTGTAAGTTTCGGCAGCAACCTCGGCGACTTTGTCCCACTGCTCTTGTGTTGCAGCCAGCGCCGATTTCAGCTTGTCGACCATTGGATTTTCGGTCCCAGGCCCATCAAAACCCGATACCGAAACAGGAATGGTTTCTCCGTTGGCGGGCGGAGCAAAAAGCTTCAGAACTCCGACATTCAAATCGTCATCGATGAAAACTGCCGATGCTCCTTCGACAGTCGCGAGAAGCGTTGTGTCGAGAACCCAGCCACCGGTGTTCACAACACCAACTGCGTTGGGATAAGCATCAAGGGCCAGACGATCTTCGAATGGCTTATGGGTGTGACCGAAAATGAGCGACATGTCATTTGGCGGTTCATCCATCTGCTCTTGCTTGAACTGTGCGACAGTAGGCCCGTTCATATAGTCCGCAATTCCGCCAGCCGTGTCGTAGGTCAGCGATGTCTGGTAACTGAAACGGGCAAGTTGACCAAAGCTGCCAGCGACGTAATCCACGATGCCGGTATTTATGTCTTGCAGTGTGTCACGAACCGGTCCGACCTGTGGCAGCGGCATTTTGCTAAGCATCGTTGTGGTCAACAACGCTGCAATCCGGCGTTGGAAATAGGCCGCAGCTCCACCGCTTAACAAGTACTGATAGGCGAGTGATACGTCGCTTCCCATCTGTCCGGAGTCGCCAACGGTCGACCAGATAAAGTCAACGAAAGCGCCGTTGGCCTTTTCCATGACTTCAAGCGTTTTTGGATAGGAATGGCCGCCCGAGACGGCCGCACCAAGCCGTGACATCGAAAGATAAAGGGATTCAAAATAATGACCGTGATGAAGAATGATCGCCTTTGAGTGGTCCGCGTTTCGAAGCCCGAAATTCGGATAATAGACATGTACCGGCGTCGACAAACCCGCCAGTGTCAGCGCTTCATCTCAGACATTTGATGTTCACATTTCTTCGGGAGCGTTGAACGAAGGAGT
>JAPPOI010000286.1 GCA_028818055.1 Boseongicola sp. | reverse complement strand
GTTTGCCTCGTCTTCCAATCCTTTGTCGCACTTCAGGAATGGAACAACGCCGCGCTCCTCCCACAAATAGTTTGCTGCGGGCTTGCCTTCGAATTCGCGATCCATGGTCATTTCAAACAGGATTGCGCCCACAACCTTTTCACCTGTGAAAACTGGTGCTTTCACGATCCGCGAACGCATTCCGTGGATAAGGTCGAACATTTCGGCGTCAGAGCTGTAAGCGCTTTCTTCAACACCATACAGACGGAGCGCTTTCGGCGTTGAACCACCTGATTGATCAAGCGCTGCGACAAAACCTTTGCCGGAACGCATTTGTTCGGATTGGCGTTCGTTAGACATGGGATAACCTCAAATTTGGCTGAACTTGCGACCCTCTTAAGGAAGCAAGGTAAACGTTTCAATCATGCGTGCGCTAACAGTTATGATTGTTCCAATGCCGCCACGCCGGGAAGGGTCTTTCCCTCCATCCACTCAAGGAAAGCGCCGCCAGCGGTTGAGATGTAACTGAAGTCATCGGCTGCACCGGCTTTGTTCAACGCAGCTACAGTGTCGCCTCCTCCGGCGACCGACACCAACTTGCCAGCTTTCGTCAACTCGGCCGCGTATGCAGCGGCGGCGTTGGTGGCGGCATCAAATGGTGCGATTTCGAAAGCGCCCAATGGGCCGTTCCAGATCAAGGTCTTGGCTGATGCGAAAGCGGACTTCACTTTTTCGACTGATTGAGGTCCCGCATCCAGTATCATGCGATCGGGCGGGCAGTCTTCTGCTGCAACGGTGATGTTATCAGCGCCCTCAGCGAACTCAGTGGCGCAGACAACGTCGACAGGCAGAATGATATCGCAGGCAACTTCGTCGGCCTTCTTCAGAATTTCCAAGGCGGTATCGGCCATGTCGTGTTCGGCAAGCGACTTGCCGACGTTAATCCCTTGAGCCGCAAGAAACGTATTCGCCATTCCGCCACCGATGACCAACATGTCCACTTTGCGCACGAGATTTCCCAGAAGATCCAGTTTTGTGGACACTTTCGCGCCCCCAACGACTGCGACCACGGGTCTCTTGGGCTGACCAAGCGCGCTTTCCAATGCACTCAATTCGGCGGCCATCAGCCGTCCGGCACAGGATGGCAAAAGTCGAGCCACGCCTTCTGTGGATGCATGCGCCCGGTGCGCCGCCGAAAACGCGTCGTTGCAAAAGACATCACCTAAAGAGGCGAGAAACTTCGCCATCATCGGGTCGTTGGCCTCTTCCATCGACGAAAAGCGCGTGTTTTCAATCAAAACGACAGAGCCCGCCGGCAGTGCTTCGAGCGTTTCCCGATCGGGACGCTCGATAAATGTCACCGACTGTCCCAGCGCAGTCTCAAGAGCAGGAACAACAATTCTGAGGCTCATCTCGGGATTGGGCTGGCCTTTGGGGCGACCGAAGTGGGCCAGCATGACCGGCTTCCCACCTTTTTCCAGAATATCTTTTATCGTGGGCACGATCCGATCGATCCGCGTGGTGTCGGTAACCACTCCGTCTTCGACGGGGACATTCACGTCGACACGGGTCAAGACGATCTTTTGATCGAGGTCCATGTCATCAAGAGTTTTCCAGGGCATGGGCAGTCTCCATAGGCAAGGGCTGTCTTTCCCTACCTTGGCCAGATTTGGCGTCAACCGGCAGATCACGTGGATTCGACTTTTCCTGACGCCCGAGCCGAACTAGGTTGCGCCCAAATGCAGATGAAGGAGCCCCCATGGCTGATTACAAAGACCCGGACAACACCATCTTGATCGAACTGAAAGATGGAACGGTCGCAATTGAGTTATTGCCGGATATCGCGCCTGCGCACTGTGAGCGCATGAAAGACCTCGCAAGGGCAGGTGAATACGACAACGTCGTCTTTCATCGTGTGATTGATGGCTTCATGGCACAGTCTGGCGATGTCGAACACGGCGACTTTGAAGACGGCTTCAATTTGCGTCGTGCAGGTACAGGAGGTTCTGACCGCCCAGACCTTCCAGCCGAATTCAGCAAGATCCCGCATGACCGTGGAACACTGGGGGCTGCACGCAGCCAAAACCCGAACTCGGCGAACAGCCAGTTCTTCATCAACTTCAGCGACAATCATTTCCTGAATGGTCAGTACACCGTTTACGGCCGCGTCGTTTCCGGGATGGAGCATGTCGACGGGATCCAACGTGGTGAGCCACCTATGAACCCGGATCGTATGCTTAGCGTTAAGGTGGCTTCAGATGCGTAAGTTTTTGACACTGCTGGCGTTGGCCGCTAGCCCGGCTATCGCGCAGGAAGATGGCGCAGGGCCAAACCTGATTATCGAGGTAGCCGGCGACGCGAACGGACGCGTTGTCATCGATCTTTTACCAGATGTTGCGCCGAAGCATGTCGAGCAAATAACGGCTCTTGCAGATGAAGGTGCCTACGACGGTGTCGCATTCCACCGCGTGATCGAAGGGTTCATGGCGCAAACTGGCGACGTTCAATGCGGTGTTGAACGTGCAAGTTGCCCTGCTGGAACGGGTGGTTCCGACCGACCAGATTTACCTGCAGAATTCTCGGACGTTCCTTACGACCGTGGCATTGTGGGAATGGCTCGAGCGCAAAACCCGAACTCGGCAAACAGCCAGTTCTTCATCATGTTTGCCGAAGGCTATTTCCTGAATGGTCAGTACACTGTCGTTGGCCGGGTGATCGAAGGCATGGACGTTGTCGATCAGATCAAACTAGGGCAAGGACGAAACGGTGCGATCTTTGGCCTGCCCGATGTGATGAAGTCGGTTACTGTCGAAAGATAAGATAGCGGCGCATTAAGCGCCGTTTTTCAATGCGTTGCGCAAGTTTCTCAGGCTTCACCTTGCGAGCAAGCCTGAGAAGCGACGGATTTTTCTGAAATGCCGTGTCATCAAGGTCGCGTGAGGTGGGCTAGGCC
>JAPPOI010000047.1 GCA_028818055.1 Boseongicola sp. | reverse complement strand
GACGCAGCAGAAGTTGCCAAAAAACTTGGGGTTCGTTTGGACACTGTCCCGATATCAGGCCCACGCGCTGCAATGACAGAAGCACTTTCCGAGCTTTTCGAGGGAACCGAAGAGGGGTTAACCGAGGAAAACATTCAATCCCGCCTTCGAGGTGTCATCCTGATGGCCCTGTCGAACAAGTTTGGCGAGATGCTGCTCACAACGGGCAACAAATCTGAAGTCGCGGTTGGTTATGCGACAATCTACGGCGACATGGCGGGCGGATATAATCCGATCAAAGACCTTTACAAAACCAGGGTTTTCGAGACCTGCCGATGGCGCAACGCCAACCATCGGCCTTGGATGAAAGGTCCTTCGGGCGAAGTCATCCCACCGAAGGTGATCGACAAGCCTCCGACTGCGGAATTGCGCGAAGATCAGAAGGATAGCGACAACCTGCCGCCTTATGACGAACTTGACGTGATGCTGACGGCACTGATCGATGACGAAAAGTCGGTCGCAGAGGTTGTTGATATGGGATTCGACCGGGAAGTTGTGAAGAAGGTCGAGCGACTGATCTATTTGGCGGAATACAAGCGTTTCCAATCCGCGCCTGGAGCTCGATTAACTGTACGCGCCTTTTGGCTCGACCGACGCTATCCGATCGTCAATCGTTGGCGGGATCCATCCTGAGTTCTGCCAAAAAGACTAAAGCGCGGTCACTTCGCACTTCGAAAGCAGTCGTTCCGTTTCGTCCTTGTCACACAGGCGTGTTGCGTCGGACATAACTGCGGCGCTTGCAGCTGCAACGCCCCACTTCAAACAATTTTCGATTGGTTCTTCTCCGGCCAGTGCCAGAGTAAATCCGCCGACGAAGCTGTCCCCCGCACCAACTTTCGAAACGACCGGGACTGGTGGATTGACCGCGTGCCACGCATCTGTGTTCGTGGCCAGCACCGAACCGTCCGCACCGCGGGCAACTATCACGATCTTGGCCACACCTTTTTTGACAAGTGATTGGGCAAATTCTGCAGTATCCTCGCGCGTGGGAAGCGCACGTCCAGCGAGTTCTTCGCCCTCGGGGCCATCCATTCGCAACACGTGAAGTGCCGCGCGAGGTTCTTCCGCCAAGTGGAACAGCGCGGGGCCTGACGTGTCCACGATCAGACGCGCCTGACGCTCGTCGACGTGGTCGGCAAGAATTGATGGAAAGTCTTTCGCAACACCGGGTGGCTGGCTGCCGCTCAGCACCACAAGCGTATCTTCGCCCGTGGCTTGGTCTACAGAAGCGAGCGCTCGCGGAACGTCGTCTTCTCGCCATTCCGGGCCAGGCATGACAAAGCGGTATTGATCGCCGTTGGTTTGATCAATGACCGACATCGATTGCCGGGTTTCCCCAGGGCCTTGGAATGCGACTGTTGGCACGCCTTCCAAGGCCAACAATTGTAGCAAATGGGCGCCGGTCGCGCCGCCGATGGCAACCAGCGCCGTTGCTTGGCCGCCCAGCAATTTAACTGCACGCGCGACGTTGATGCCACCACCGCCGGGATCGATTTGGGGATGGGTGCACCGCAGCTTGGGGCCTGCCTCGATCTTCGGTGATGTCGTGCAGAAATCCACGGTCGGATTAAGCGTAATCGTCAGGATGTGAGATTTCATGTTGCAGTTCCCGGTCTTTGGCGCCGGACATTGCCCTGTTAGCGCAACCATCGCAAGCGATAAAATCCACTGCATATGGACAATTCAATCTCTATATGAAATGGCCTCGCCCGGATCAGGAGACCGCAATGACCGTCACGCGTTTCGCACCTTCACCTACCGGATTTCTGCACGTCGGCAATCTTCGTGCGGCGCTATTTAATTGGCTGATTGCACGGAAGGCGGGCGGTGAATTCATACTGAGACTGGATGACACCGATCCGGAACGTTCCAAGGAAGAATACGTCGATGCCATTCGACAGGACTTGGAGTGGCTGGGCCTGACTTGGGATCGCGAAGAACGTCAATCTTTGCGGTTGGACCGATACGCCGAAGCGGCGGATCAACTGCGAGATATGGGGCGGTTTTATGAGGCGTGGGAAACGCCCACTGAACTTGATCTTAAGCGGAAGAAACAACTGAACATGGGAAAGCCACCGGTTTATGATCGTGCGGCTTTGGCCTTGTCTGAAGACGAACGCACCAAAATGCGCGATGAGCGTGGCCAAGGTGTTTGGCGGTTTAAGTTGGATCATGCCCGTATCGAGTGGACGGATGGAATTCTCGGCGATCTCTCTATCGACGCGTCTTCCGTAAGCGACCCGGTTTTGATCCGTCAGGACGGGCAAGTTCTATACACGTTGGCGTCCGTCGTCGACGACACCGAAATGGGCATAACAGATGTCGTCCGTGGGTCAGATCACGTGACCAACACTGCAACCCAGATCCAGATGATCGAGGCGCTGGGCGGTTCGGTTCCAAATTTTGCGCACCATTCGCTTTTGACGGGACCGGGTGGCGAGTCCTTGTCAAAAAGGCTTGGCACATTGGCCCTTCGCGACTTGCGCGAGAGCGGGATTGAACCAATGGCGGTGTTAAGCCTTATGGCACGCATTGGATCGTCGGAACCAGTAGAGCTGTGCAGTTCGCATGCCGAATTGATTGAAGGATTCGACATATCGAAATTTGGGTCTGCTCCGACGAAACTGGATATTGAGGACTTGAAGCCGATGACGGCTCGGGTTGTCCAGGAACTGCCGGTGTCGGAGGTCGAACCGGAGCTGAACTCGGCCGGTGTGCCAGCGGACATACAATCCAGATACTGGGACGCCGTAAGCGGCAACGTAGGCGTTCGATCTGATGCTGGGAAATGGTGGAGCGTTTTCACAGGAGACGTCGACCCAATTGTTGCTGACGAGGACCGCGAATTTGTAGAAACGGCATTCGCGATGTTGGGTGAACCCGCCTATGGTCCCGAGACTTGGTCGGACTGGACGAACGCGGTGAAGGAAGCCACCGGCAGAAAAGGTAAACAGCTTTTCATGCCGCTACGGCTTGCCATTACCGGGCATCAACGTGGCCCGGAGATGGCGGATGTGATGCCACTGTTGCAGAAAAAGCCAGCGCTCGGTTGACCTAAAGCCATTCAACGCTTGGCAATCTGCGATCCTGCAGTCATCGTTCCGTCATGAGCGAACAGGCCAAATTCCTGGAAGGAAGTCTTTTCAAGCACATCACAGTGATGTCGCTGACGGCTTCAATCGGATTGATGGCGGTGTTCGTCGTCGACTTTGTCGACATGATTTTCATTTCGATGTTAGGCAAAGCTGAGCTTGCGGCTGCGGTTGGATACGCCGGTGCCATCTTGTTTTTCACCACGTCGTTTGCCATCGGAATGGCCATCACAACAGGGGCGCTGGTCGCCCAGGCCTTGGGAGCGGGTGACGAAGAGCTGGCTCGGAGACGAGCGACTAACACTCTGATTTTCGGGGTCATTTTTGGAGTGATATTCGCTGCGCTGGTTTGGATGAATCTGCGACCGTTGTCCCAATTGATGGGGGCTTCAGATGAGACGCTCGAACTCTCGGTAAACTATCTTTCGATCATCGTCCCGACACTGCCGCTTTTGGTTGTGGGCGTCATCGGAGGGGCCATCCTTCGGGCACACGGCGACGCTCGGCGCGCCATGATGGCCACCGTTTGGGGGGGCGCAGTTAATGCTGTGCTGGACCCGATACTGATTTTCGGACTCGATCTTGAATTGACCGGTGCTGCATTGGCGTCTGTCGCGGCCCGGTTGGCCATTGCGGGTTTCGGTATATGGCCGGTGATCAAGTATTATGGAGGCTTCGGTCGGCCGAAACTTCCAGAGGTCATGATCGACGCGAAACCGATCGTGGCCATCGCGGCGCCCGCGATACTGACCCAACTCGCCACTCCGATTGGGCAGGCCTATGTGACGCGTTCCATGGCCGAGTTTGGTGAGGCTGCCGTGGCGGGCATGGCTATAACCGCGCGGATGACTCCCGTGGCGTTTGGCGTGATTTTCGCTCTTTCCGGGGCGGTAGGACCGATCATTGGACAAAACCACGGAGCAGGCAAAGAAGATCGGGTGCGCCAGGCTTTTCGCGAAGCCCTGCTTTTCACTGCAATTGTTGTTGTGGTGATTTCGGTTAGCTTGTTCTTGTTGCGCGACCCCATAGCGACCTTATTTGAGGCAGAAGGCGTTGCAAAAGACATTGTCTTCCTATTTTGCGGTCCGCTTGCTTTGGCGTTCTTCTTCAATGGGGTGATTTTTGTGGGCAACGCCGCCTTTAACAATCTTGGGCATCCATTCTACTCGACTTGGGTGAATTGGGGTCGACACACTCTCGGGACCATTCCCTTCGTCATCGTCGGCGCCTCTCTTTATGGTGCCATGGGGGTCCTCATCGGTCAGGCCGTGGGGGGCATCATTTTTGCATTAATAACTTTGCTTTTGGTTCGTCGCGTGTTTGCGAAAGAAGGTGCGCCCAAACCCGAGGCTGCCCCGTTTCGTCGCCAAGCTCGCTTGATGCAATTGATGCACCATCGCCGCTAGGCGGACATTCTTTTTAGCGGCAAAGCAGCAACGTGATGATCAACCAAAGCTGTTTCATTTGGACCCAGCCGCTGAGCGCGAGTGTAAACAGGGTTCAGGCGGTCATCGAATAGCGGAGCATCCCAGCCGCTTGTTGTTGCGAAAAAGCGTGCGACTCCGGCCTCTCCGAAGTGCTCCAAGAAGCCTTGGACGACAACATCCAAGTAACTCAGCAGGATCGGGTGCGGTTCGGATGCCGCTGCGTGTTTATCCGCAGGAGCGTGATAGAATTGAATGTCGGCGCCATTTGGTAATGCGTGCTCAAGATCGCTTGCAGCGGTGCGGTCGTAAGAATGCTCTCTCACGTCCAGAGCTTCCCAATCGTCATCAGGTACGCGTGTGACGAGGCCGTCGATTTTTGCATCAAGCCTTTGGGATATAGTAAGAAAAGCGACCGTTCGCCCCTCTACGTGACGCCATTCGCGCTGCCATCCGGCTAGCGAGGCGACCGAAGCGGGTTCATAGCTGTGCGTCGCACAGTTGACCAAAGAACCGTATCCAAAAACGTACTTGTCGCTCATGTCAGTCTTCTGCCGAGCCGACACAGAAGACGCAAGTACTTGCCAGACTCTTCTAAAGTCCGTATGCGATTGTATGCACGACGGGAGAATCGGATTTCCGATGCCGAAGGAGCAACCGCCCCGGTAAACTCTCAGGCAAAAGGACCGTCGATGCGATCAGACTCTGGAGAGAGGCCAGCAGGCCCGCCGAAGGGATAACGATCTCAGGCGAAAGGACAGAGGGGGCACGACGGGCAGACGATTTGCCCGATAGGTGCCCGGCGCTCATCAAGCCGGCAAGAAAAGAAGGGCTTAGGCCAATGTCGGATTTGCAGCGCACGTCGCTATTCGAATTGCACCAATCACTTGGCGCGAAGATGGTTCCTTTTGCCGGATATGAAATGCCGGTTCAGTACCCGTTGGGCGTTATGAAGGAGCATTTGCATACACGTTCCGCCGCCGGGCTATTTGATGTCAGCCATATGGGTCAGGTTATCCTTCGCGCGAAATCCGGAAGCGTTGGTGATGCGGCTCTCGCTCTTGAAACTATTGTCCCAATGAACATTCTCGGCCTTGGCGAAGGTCGACAGCGCTATGCGTTCTTCACCAATGATCAAGGCGGCATACTCGACGATCTGATGGTGGCCAACAAAGGCGACCACTTGTTTTTGGTTGTGAACGCAGCCTGCAAAGACGCTGACATTGCGCACATGACCGCGAGCCTTTCAGACACCTGCGACGTCATTCCCGTTTCGGGTCGTTCGTTGTTGGCAGTTCAAGGGCCGGCATCTGAGGCGGCCGTGTCGCAACTGATGTCCGCCGCCGCTGATATGAAGTTTATGGATGTCGCGGAATTGGAATGGAGTGGTCAGACTCTCTGGCTTTCGCGCTCGGGTTACACCGGCGAAGACGGGTTCGAGATTTCGGTTCCAGATGATATTGCGGTTGATTTCGCGAAAGCGCTTTTGGATTTGGAAGAAGTCGAAGCCATTGGTCTAGGCGCGCGGGATTCGCTTCGATTGGAGGCGGGCTTGTGCCTTTACGGATCAGACATCGATACACAAACGAGCCCGGTTGAGGCGTCTTTGACCTGGGCTATCCAAAAAGCACGCCGCGCGGGTGGGGAACGTGAAGGAGGCTTTCCGGGTGCAGATCGAATTCTGAACGAGTTTTCAGCCGGCGCAAAACGCCGACGGGTAGGTTTGCGTCCGGAAGGTCGCGCGCCCATGCGAGGAGGAACGCCATTGTTTGTCGGCGACACCCAAGTAGGTGAAGTGACATCTGGAGGGTTTGGACCATCGGTCGAAGGTCCTGTTGCGATGGGATATGTTGACTCACAATATGCAGAAACCGGCGTCGAACTGACCGGCGAAGTTCGCGGCAAAAGACACCCCGTACGAGTGGCTGACCTTCCATTCGTCGCGGCTAATTTTAAACGCTAAACCAAGAGGGAACACGATGAAATATACCGAAGATCACGAATGGCTACGAGTGGACGGCGACGTCGTTGTTGTTGGCATTACCGAGCATGCGTCGACGTCTCTGGGAGACGTCGTCTTCGTGGAATTGCCTGAAGCCGAAACCCAAGTCGCCAAGGGCGATGAAATTGTAGTTATTGAGAGCGTGAAGGCTGCGTCTGACATCTCGGCGCCGGTAGATGGAGAAATCGTTGAAGTAAACGATGCCCTTGCAGACAACCCCGGGCTGGTAAACGAAGACCCGCTTGGCGCTGCGTGGTTCTTCAAAATGAAAGTCGAAGACATGTCTCAGTTGGACGGTCTTATGGATGAAGACGCATACGAGCAGATGATCGGGTAATTCAGAATGCCAAACTTTGACCTAAGAATTTGGGGTTCCATTGCCGGTTTCGTCTGTGCCGCAACCTATTTGTTCGGCTTTGCTGTTCTGGCGGGCACAGACTACGGCAGCGTTATTGGTGAAACGACGAATGCCATGGCGTTTCTGGCCCAAAACCCTGTCCTGATGAGCGTTTGGTACCTTACGATTTATGTCGTGAACGGCCTTTTTCTTGCTCTCTTGGTGCTTGCTTTGGAAGACCGCATCGCGCCACAAGCATCGGAATTTGCCAGGGTAATGCGCACGCTCGGTTTAATCTGGGCGACGCTGGTGATTGGCGCAGGCATGGCGGCAAACGTTGGGCTCTCCAAAGCTCTTGCTGCATTCGAAGCCGACCCGCAAGCGGCTGCAGACATTTGGCAGATCGCTGAGCTTATCGAAAATGGCATCGGCGGAGGAAACGAAATTCTTGGTGGTTTGCTTGCCGTACTGGTGGGCATTGCAGGGATCAAATTATCGGCTTTGCCGCGAAGCTTTGGCATTTTCAGTCTTATCATTGGCGTCGCTGGTCTGATGACCGTGATCGCTGTGTTGGAACCCGTTGCGGGCCCGGTGTTCGGGCTTGGCTACATTGTCTGGTTCGTTTGGATTGCAGGTATTCTGCGCAAACCATTGTCACAATGAGGAACAGATGACTTTTACCCCAACCGACTATCTTCCTTACGACTTTGCCAACCGTCGCCACATCGGGCCGTCGCCATCGGAAATGGCCGAGATGCTGGCTGTCTTGGGCGTCGGTTCGCTTGACGAATTGATTGAACAAACTGTTCCGGAATCAATCCGACAAAGTGCACCATTATCGTTTGGAAAACCAAAGTCCGAACGCGAGCTCTTGTGGCATATGCGGAAAGTAGCAGACGACAACGAAGTCTTCACGACCATGATCGGACAAGGCTACCACGGGACTGTCACGCCGCCCGCGATCCAGCGAAATATCCTTGAAAACCCGGCTTGGTATACAGCGTACACTCCTTATCAGCCTGAGATCAGCCAGGGCCGACTCGAGGCCCTGCTGAACTATCAGACCATGGTCAGTGATCTGACGGGTTTGGAAATCGCAAATGCGTCTTTGCTTGATGAGGCCACCGCCGCGGCCGAAGCAATGACGATGGCGCAAAGATTGGCAAAGTCGAAAGCATCAGCGTTCTTCATCGACGAAAATTGCCATCCACAAAACATCGAAGTCATGAAGACCCGCGCGGCACCTCTTGGCATTGAAATCATTGTTGGCTCTCCCGACGATCTTGATGCGAGCGGGGTATTCGGGGCGGTTTTCCAGTATCCGGGTACATACGGTCACGTGCGTGACTTCACTGAGCAGATGGATGCTCTGCATGAAGCCAAAGCACTGGGCATTGTGATTGCTGATCCAATGGCGCTGACGCTATTGAAAGAACCGGGCGCCATGGGTGCTGATATCGCCGTTGGCTCCACGCAAAGGTTTGGCGTGCCGATGGGCTTTGGAGGCCCGCACGCGGCGTATATGGCTTGCCGCGATGCCTATAAGCGGGCGATGCCGGGTCGCTTGGTGGGTGTGTCTGTCGACGCACGCGGTAACAAAGCGTATCGACTGTCGCTGCAAACCCGCGAACAGCACATTCGTCGCGAAAAAGCGACCTCGAACGTGTGTACCGCTCAGGCGCTTCTGGCCGTTATGGCTTCATTCTACGCTGTCTTTCACGGGCCAGAAGGCCTTAAGGCCATCGCACAACGCATTCACCGCAAGACGGAAAGACTCGTCATGGGGCTGGAAGCTGGTGGATTTGAAGTCGCTCCAGAACTGTTCTTTGACACGATCACCGTCGAGGTTGGCGCGCTGCAAGGCGTTATTCTTGAGGCGGGTCTTAGAGAGCGCATCAATTTCAGAAAGGTCGGCGACACAAAGATCGGCATAGCGGTAGATGAAACGGTTCGCCCGGCAACGCTGGAAGCCGTCTGGCGCGCGTTCGGACTTAACTTCAGCCGTGATGATTTCGAGGCGGGCTACACCCGGCTCCCACAGAGCTACCACCGGACCAGCGAGTTCATGACTCATCCGGTATTCCACATGAACCGCGCGGAAACCGAGATGATGCGGTATATGCGGCGTCTAGCTGACCGCGATTTGGCCTTGGACCGTGCGATGATCCCTCTGGGTTCATGCACAATGAAGTTGAATGCAGCGGTCGAAATGATGCCGGTCACGTGGCCCGAGTTTTCGAACATTCACCCGTTTGCTCCTGCCAGCCAGGTGCAGGGGTATACGCGTATGATCGACGAGCTGTCCGAGTTGCTATGCGACATCACAGGCTACGACGCCATGTCGATGCAACCGAACTCTGGTGCCCAAGGGGAATATGCCGGCCTTCTGACAATCATGGCGTACCACCGCGCGCGCGGTGAAAACGACCGCAAGGTGTGTCTCATTCCGGTTTCAGCGCATGGGACAAACCCAGCGTCTGCACAGATGTGCGGCATGGAAGTTGTTGTTGTTGCAAGTGCTGAAAACGGTGACATCGATCTTGAGGACTTCCGTGCAAAAGCCGAAGCGGCGGGTGACCGACTTGCAGCCTGCATGATCACATATCCTTCGACGCACGGCGTGTTCGAAGAAACCGTGCGCGAGGTCTGTCAGATCACTCATGATCATGGTGGGCAGGTGTATCTAGATGGCGCCAACCTGAATGCAATGGTTGGATTAGCTAAACCGGGCGAAATTGGTTCAGACGTCAGCCATCTTACCTTGCACAATACGTTTTGCATTCCGCATGGCGGCGGCGGGCCGGGTATGGGACCAATTGGTGTAAAGGCCCATTTGGCGCCGTTCCTTCCGGGGCATCCCGAAACAGGCGGTCGTGAAGGACCAGTATCGGCGGCTCCTTATGGGTCACCGGGCATCTTGGTAATTCCATATGCTTACATCCTTTTGATGGGTGGCGCGGGTCTGACACAGGCAACCAAAGTCGCGATCTTGAATGGCAATTACATCGCTAAGCGGCTCGAAGGAGCGTTTGACGTGCTTTACAAAGGAAGCCGAGGACGCGTTGCACACGAGTGCATTATCGATACGCGTCCATACGATGAAAGCGCGGGTGTCACGGTTGACGACATCGCAAAGCGCTTGATCGATAATGGCTTCCACGCACCAACAATGAGTTGGCCGGTCGCAGGGACACTGATGATCGAGCCGACAGAGTCGGAAACCAAGGCCGAGCTTGATCGCTTCTGCGAAGCAATGCTGTCCATTCGTGCTGAGATCACTGCGATTGAAACTGGCGAGTTCGATGCAGAGAACAATCCGCTGAAGCGTGCACCGCACACGGTGGAAGATCTGGTCGGTGATTGGAACCGCCCTTATAGCCGCGAAGTTGGCTGTTATCCGGCGGGAGCATTCCGGGTGGACAAGTATTGGGCGCCAGTCAATCGGGTTGATAACGCATATGGCGATCGTCACCTTGTTTGTACCTGTCCACCGCTTGATGCCTATCAAGAGGCTGCAGAGTAATGCATCCGTGTGTTTGCCTCTGGTGACCGCGCGCGCTAAATCGGCGTGAAAAGGAGAAACCAGTTGGCAAACACACTTGAAGACCTGATTGCTCACCATCCGGAAAGTGCTCCAGCAATTGGTGCGCCCGGGCGCGGCTGGTTGACGTATGGCGGGCTCCGCCAACTTTCGAGAGACGTTCGAAAGCAGCTTCGCGGAGCGGGAATTGGGGCACAAGACCGCGTTGCAATTGTCCTTCCAAACGGTCCTGAGATGGCGTCGGCGTTCTTTGCTGTCGCGCAATCTGCAACCACTGCTCCATTGAATCCAGCTTATCGTGAGGACGAATTTTCCTTTTATTTAGAAGATCTTGGAGCAAAGGTGCTTCTTCTGGCTGATGGATATGATGGCCCCGCGTATGCGGCTGCCATGTCGCTTGGGCTGAAAGTCTTGAGAGCCAAAGTCAACGACGAAGCTCCTGCGGGGCAATTCGTAATTGACGGCGGCGATGCCGGTGAGGCCGGTGAATCTTTGACGTCCGATGACGTCGCATTGATCTTGCACACCTCGGGTACGACGTCGCGACCCAAAATCGTCCCGCTTTTGCAGTCGAATATTGCAGCGTCGGCGCAAAACATAATGGCGGCACTGGATTTG
Organism: Boseongicola sp.; assembly: GCA_028818055.1. GTDB lineage: Bacteria > Pseudomonadota > Alphaproteobacteria > Rhodobacterales > Rhodobacteraceae > JAPPOI01. The sequence continues at coordinate 2,583 of JAPPOI010000047.1, read as the reverse complement.
ACACCACAGGATCGGTGTCTAAACGTTATGCCACTTTTCCACATCCATGGTTTGATTGCGGCGACCTCCGCTTCCTTTGCGGCTGGGGCGTCAATCTGGTGCGCGCCCGGATTCGACGCTCTCAAGTTTTTCGGTTGGATGAGCGAGGCTCGCCCGACGTGGTACACAGCTGTTCCAACAATGCATCAGGCGATCCTATCCAGATCGGGCCGGAATGCAGAAGTTATTGCTGACGTACCGCTTCGTTTTTTGCGGTCATCGTCGGCTTCGTTGCCGCCACAGGTCTTTGTATCACTGGCTGAGACTTTCGACGCACCGGTTATCGAAGCTTATGGCATGACGGAAGCAACACATCAGATGACGTCCAATCCATTGCCGCCGTTACAACAAAAACCGGGAAGTGTGGGTATTGAGGCAGGACCGCTGGTGCGCACTGCTGATCCGGTTGCCAACAAACTCGTCGATGGATTGGGTGAGGTCGTCATTTCGGGATCAAATGTAACACCCGGTTACGAGAGCAATCCGGAAGCCAATGAGAAGAACTTCTTCGAGTTTGAGGGCCGGCGTTGGTTCCGTACCGGGGACCAAGGCGTTCTCGACGATGAAGGCTACTTGCGCATCACCGGCCGCCTAAAAGAAATCATCAATCGCGGCGGTGAAAAGGTTTCGCCTTTAGAGGTCGACGAGGTCCTTATGGATCACCCTGCAGTTCAACAGTGTGTGGCGTTTGCGATGCCTCACCAGAAGCTCGGCGAGGAAGTCGCTGCAGCAGTGGTGCTTGGCGATGGGATGTCGGCAAGCGAAACCGAGATCCGGGACTTCGCGAAAGAACGAATGGCAGCTTTCAAGGTCCCCCGCAAAATCCTGATCATGGAAGAAATCCCAAAGGGCGCAACGGGCAAAATGCAACGCATTGGAATGGCTGAAAAATTAGGGCTGGTTGAATGAAGGTTTGCATCTTCGGAGCTGGCGCAATTGGCGGCTACCTTGGCGCAAAACTTGCGCAGGTGGACGCGGATGTCGGCCTCGTGGCTCGCGGCCCACACCTTGAGGCGATGCAGGCTGGCGGTCTAACGCTGATCGAGGAAGACCATAGCACGACCGTTCCGGTCAACGCCGTTGCCGATGCGCACGAGCTTGGTCATCAGGATTATCTAGTCATCACACTGAAGGCACACTCGGTTCCGGGCGCACTACCGGCGATGAAGCCCTTGATCGGACCTGACACTACCGTTGTGATGGGCGTTAACGGACTGCCTTGGTGGTACTTTCATGCGCTCGATAGCGAGTTCGATGGCACTCGATTAGAAAGCGTTGACCCCGGTGGAGCTCAGTGGAATTCGATTGGTCCAGACCGTGTTCTTGGTTGCGTCGTCTATCCGGCGGCAGAGGTCGTAGAGCCTGGCGTTATCAAGCACATTGAGGGAAACCGGTTTTCACTAGGTGAACCAGATGGGTCCAAAAGCGATCGAGCAGTGGCGTTGGCAAATGTCATGCAGAGCGCCGGATTGCGAGCTCCGGTTCGACCACGCATTCGCGATGAAATCTGGGTGAAGCTCTGGGGAAATCTAAGCTTTAATCCGATCTCAACCCTGACCACAGCCACTTTAGACATAGTTTGCACAGATCCCGGCACCAGAGGGGTGGCGCGTTCGATGATGCTCGAAGCGCAGACCATTGCGGAAAGTTTGGGTGTCAAATTTCCCATCGATGTTGATCGCCGGATCGATGGAGGCGCCGCGGTCGGCGCGCATCGAACATCAATGCTTCAAGACCTTGAAGCTGGGCGTCCAATGGAAATTGACGCATTGCTAGGGTCCGTTTCAGAGCTTGGAAAATTGACCGGTCACGCGACGCCGATCATCGACACGGTCTTGGCATTGGTGCAGCAACGCGGATCGGTGGCCGGGCTTTACCCCTGACACCCGGAGATTTCGAGCTTGCGCGATTGTGGTCGTGTTGCTACCGAAACCCAGCCAACTACGGAGGCCAGTGATGGACCTGAGCGACGAAATTCTCATTCCGGCACCGCGCGACGTTGTATATGCGGCGTTGAATGATCCCGAAGTACTCAAGGACTGCATTCCGGGCTGTCAGGAATTGACCAAGTACTCGGACACTGAACTTGAGGCATTGGTGGTGCTCAAAGTTGGTCCTGTGAAGGCGAAATTCAAAGGCGATGTCGTTCTTGACCCGGCCGGCGCTCCTGAGAGCTTTTCATTGACCGGAAAAGGAAGCGGTGGTGCCGCCGGATTTGCAAAGGGTGGTGCGGACGTGAAGCTAGAAGAGCAGGGTGATCAGACACTTCTGAAGTACACCGCCAAGGCGGACATAGGCGGAAAGCTTGCACAGTTGGGAAATCGCTTAGTCGCGTCCACGTCAAAAAAACTTGCTGGTCAGTTTTTTGAGACCTTCTCCGAGAAGGTCGGACAGTCTTAACGTCGCGGCGCGTAAGCCGCCAAAGCGAGCATCGACAGACCAAGACTGGTGGTTAGGATTCCGAGGGCCATGTATGCGCCAATGGTTTCGACGGCGTTGAATCCGTGTAAAAGGTTCTTCCAAAGTGAACCCAAGACGGCTACG
>JAPPOI010000039.1 GCA_028818055.1 Boseongicola sp. | reverse complement strand
GTTTTGTGCCGTACCCGTGACCACAGCAAGTCCAGATCAGCTCTGAGCCAAAGGGCGACTCCGTAAGTCGAGATGTTTTGCCGGTTCTCTTCGCGCAAGAACGCGCCTCCACCCGTTGAAAGAATGCTCGGCTCAGCTTTCAGCAACCGCTCAATCACCTCTTTCTCGCGCTCACGGAAAAACGCTTCGCCATCGCGTTCAAATATCTCCGCGATCGTCATTTTCGATGCGTCGACGATTTCGGTATCACTGTCGAGGAATGGGACACCCAATCGGCGTGCCAGAGAGGTTCCGATAGCGGTTTTTCCCGCGCCCATCATGCCAACCAAGGCGATCGTTTTTTTCAACCGGAATGGCAAAACGGCAGCGTCCCGCTTATCTTTTTCGTTCAGACACCTGAATGGCGTGATCTTATTGGAAAGACCAGTTATAAAACGAAAAAGATCGCTTCAATGCGACACCCGCAATTCGTGGGAAGAGGCAAAAAGGTAATTTGGGATGCTCCGATTTTTGAAGCTTCTTTTCGTGCTGTTCGTACTGATCGCCGCGGCGGTCGTCGGATACGCGTATCTGGGCGATTTGCGCCCCGAGCAGACAGATGTGAGCGAACCGGTTGAATTTGGCGACAGTTAAAACCTGCCGAAGCCGGTGCTTAGCCTTTGTTGGTGCTGGTGTGTTGGCAACCAACCTGACGTGGGCGCAAGGTGCGAACGAACCACTTTCCGCTATCGACTGGCTCTCAGACTCGGTGACATTGTCGCCGGGCCTGCCGGAGGCTCAAAAGGAAAGCTTGGGTGGCGCGCCCGTTCGTGATGTCACAGTTGCGCCCTTAACAGATGATGCGACACGACAAGTTGGATTGCGCGACCCAGTGTCGATCCGACTGCCAAACGATCTCTGGGGAGCCAATTCTGCGGCCGAGTTGACGACGATGCTTGGGCGTATTCAGCCTGGCCGCCATCACCAGGTCAGAGAGTTTCTTGTCGACTTGGTGACAACGCGTTTTGAAGCTCCGGTCGACTCGATCTCTGACAACTCTTTCCTGTTGGCGCGGGTCGACGCACTACTCAACCTTGGGCGACTGGACTTGGCCGAACAGATGCTCGCCGCCGCTGACGCCAGCGATCCCGACTTCTTTCGGCGCACTTTCGATATTGCTCTATTGCAGGGGACCGAGGCCGCGGCCTGCGACGCGATTCAAGAAAATCCAGATATCTCGCCAACGTTCCCCGCGCGCATCTTTTGCCTTGCGAGAAACGGCGAATGGGACGTTGCAGCTTTAACGCTCGGCACCGCCGAGGCACTGGGCATTTTATCACCCGAAGAAGACGCTTTGCTTTTGCGGTTTCTGGATCCTGATCTGTTTGAGGGCGACCCTGTTCCGCCTCCACCTGATCAGGTTTCTCCGCTTTTGTTCCGGCTTTACGAGGCGGTGGGAGAACGGATTTCGACAGATGCATTGCCAGTGGCCTTTGCTCATTCGGATATCTCGGCGACGGTTGGTTGGAAAACGCGATTGCACGCGGCTGAGCGTCTTGCCGTGGCCGGAGCAATATCGTCGGACACATTCAGCCAAGTCCTGTCCGAACGAAAACCCGCTGCATCAGGCGGGGTATGGACGCGCGTTGAAGGTCTGCAGTGCCTCATGACATCACTCGAGGCAGGAGACAGCACTGCAGTTTCCCAGAAATTACCAACGGTATGGAATAGCGCGGTCGACATGGGTTACGGGCCAGTACTCGCTGACCTCATTTTACCGGACTTGAACCGCCTTGACTTGACCGAGAAGGCTAAGGCCACCGCGTTCGAAATTGCGCTAACCAATTGGAACCTTGTCTCGGCAAAAAAATGGGTTCCAGCCGGACGCTCTGAACGTTCGTTGCTGGCCGTTGCAGAAGGCCGTCCTTTTGCCATGGCAGTGAGTTCGGCGCTTGATCAATCCATCCAACGCGCGCTGGTCGGAGCCCGACCCAGCGATCGGTACGCATTCGACATTGAAGACAACCGTCGCGGAGCCGCCCTCTTGAACTCATTATCTGTTCTTGCACTTGGGAGTGACGGGGATCCGGCGGCGCTTGGCGATGCGCTCACTGTTTTGATGTCGCTCGGTCTGGATGATGGTGCTCGCCGAATTGCGGTCGACATATTGTTGGAGGCTTCGCGGATATGACGGGCTCTCTGAAACTTTCGGCCTTCCTTGAAGCACAGGCTGCCGAACTAGATGCCTCGGAAAATACGCTGTTGGCATATGGTCGCGATCTTAAGGACTTCATTGGATGGCTGGATAAGAAAGACCTGGCAGTCGAAACAGCGCAGCGCAACGAGATCGAAGAATACTTGATGGAACTGGATGACGCGGGCTTGGCGCAATCCACGCGCGCCAGACGGCTATCAGCCATCAAACAGTATTTCAGGTTCGCTTTCGAGGAAGGTTGGCGCGAAGACAATCCTGCTATCCAGATACGCGGACCCAAAAAGAAGAAAAGCCTGCCCAAAACACTCAGCGAAGATGATGTGGAAAGGCTCCTTTCTGCGGCCGGCAGCCATGGCAGGCCGGTGGATCAGGCCAGAAATGTTTGCCTGATGGAGCTTTTGTACGCCACGGGTATGCGTGTAAGCGAATTGGTTGCGCTGCCAGTATCAGCGGCACGAGGCGATCCAAGAATGCTTTTTATCAAGGGCAAGGGCAGCAAGGAGCGTATGGTTCCCCTATCCGAGCCTGCGCGGACCGCGCTGAAAAGCTGGTTATCCGAACGCGATGAAGCGGAAAACACGGCGCGAACTGAGCGGGGAAGTCCACCTTCGACATATCTCTTCCCGTCTTCAGGCAAGTCAGGCCATCTAACACGACACAGGTTCTATCTCTTGATCAAGGAATTGGCGGTCGCGGCCGGCGTGTCGCCGAACACAGTCACGCCACACACAATTCGCCACGCATTTGCCA
>JAPPOI010000184.1 GCA_028818055.1 Boseongicola sp. | reverse complement strand
AGCAGCTGCAGCTATGAGTGCGGCCTTCTGCTCAGGTGGTGGCACATATAGCTCACGGCCAGCGGCTTGGAAGTCCTGGTAGGCCTGGATCGACTTACGCTTTGGCGAAGCAAAGGTTGCCTGCTGAAGCGCATAGAAGCCGTCCTGAACAACCTGCTGCATCCCGGCATCCATGCCGGCAAACTTTTCGTTGTTCATGAACCAAAGCGCACCCATGTAGGCGTGGCCATCAAGGGTGACGTACTGGAGTCCAGCATCTGGGAATTTCATGCCCATGATGTCAGTGATGCCGTTCTTGGAGCCTTCGACAACGCCTGTCTGGAACGATGTGAAGAGTTCTGGCCATGGAATTGGCGTTGGAGATGCACCTAGCGCCTTAACCAGCTCCTGTGGAAGGTCCGCAACAACGGTCCGGATTTTCAGACCAGCCATATCACCTGGCTCCGCAATGCGGCGCTTGGTGTTGGCAAAGTTACGCCAGCCGCCGGTGTTGCCGACTGTCATCAGGCGAATTGCGCCGCCCGAGTTTTCCAGTGTCATTTCCTTCATGGCTTTCATGAAGTCAGTGCTGTTGGCCATTACGCCTTCAGCAACCCGGTCGTTTGCCATCAGGTAGGGCAGGTCAAGCACCTGAACGAACGGGAAGATGCCGGAAGCACCGCCCGATGTCGAAATGTAGACGTCAATGTTGCCGTCGGCGACGCCCTGCAGACACTCAGCACCGTTCGAGCAAAGCTGTGTGCCGATGAACAGTTCGACGTTGATCGCGCCATTTGAAGCCTGCTCAACGTAGTTTTTGAAAACGATCAGGCCGTCATAGTCTTCGTCGTTTTCATTTGAGTTGGCAGTGGCGCGAATGGTCATTGCGTGACCATCGGCATAGGCGGCAAGCGCCGACCCGGCCAGAAGTGTCGCGGCAAGCAGCGACTTGGTGAAACCTTTCAGCATTTTTTACTCCCTTTTGGATGCATACTTAGAGGTTAGTTAACGAAGCCCGTCAAACGCGGGACCGTCATTGAAATTGCCGGGACGTAAGTGATCAGGAAGATCACCAGAATTTCCACGGCGAGGAATGGAAGGATAGCCTTGGCGATGGTTTCCACCTTTTCACCAGACACACTTGAGGCCACGAATAACACAAGTCCCATGGGTGGCGTTGCCAGCCCCACGGTCAGGTTAACGCTCATGATGATCGCGAAATGCACAGGGTGCACACCCATCTCAACGAATATTGGCCCAAGAATTGGCCCAAGGATGATGATGGCGGGACCGGCATCCAGGAACATGCCCACAATGAACAGCAGGATGTTGATCAAGAAGAGCAGGATGTAGGGGTTTTCACTGAGCCCGAGGATGTAATCGGCCAGAATTTGCGGCGCGTAGGACAGGGAAACCACTGTTTTGAACGCCATGGCGGCACCAACGAGGAGCAGGACCACTGCTGATGTCATGGCCGACCGGCTGAGCACATCGGGCAGATCCCGCAACTTCATCGTTTTCAGCACAAAGAAGGCCACGAAGATCGCGTAGAACACGGCAACCGCCGCCGCTTCGGTTGGTGTGAAGACACCCAACAGAATGCCGCCCAAAATCAGGATCGGCGTTTGCAGAGGCACCACAGCGCGCTTTGTCACCATACGAAAGTCATGGTCGACCCGCGGGCGCAGTCCCATCAACAGGAAGTGCGCGGCCACCAAGCTTACCAGATAGGTGCCCCAGACCAGGATTGCCGAGACATCCTCGCCCGTCGCGAAGCCCGTGGAGCTGCGGAACAGCGCGAAGATCACCCACGCGAGGTTGAGGCGCAAAAGAACAAAGGAAACCCAATATTCGCGGGGGGTCAGGCTTTGTCCTTTTTTCACGATGCGTTCGGCTTTCGGCAGGTCGTAACGGTTTGCCAAAAGCTTAACGACCAGCATCAAGCCGGCGCCGACCATGATCCCAGGCACGATACCGGCGAGGAACAGCGCGGCAACGCTTTCGCCCATGACGTACGCGTAAATGATCATAATGCCTGATGGCGGGATGATCGGGCCAATGACCGAGCTTGCGGCCGTCACCGCTGCGGCAAACCGACGGGTGTAGCCTTGTTTTTCCATGGCTGGGATCAGCATTGAGCCCAGTGCGGACGTGTCAGCCACAGCCGAGCCGGAGAGGCCCGCAAACAACATCGATGACAGGATGTTGACGTGCGCCAGACCGCCCCGCAGGTGGCCCATAAGAGCTTGGCTGAATTCAACAAGACGCTCGGTGATGCCGCCTTTGTTCATGAGCTCGCCAGCGAGCATGAAGAACGGGATTGCCATCAAAGGAAAGCTGTCCATCCCGTTGTAAACGTTCCGATAAAGAAGCGTGAGCTGCTTTGTCGGATCAGGTGCTCCGGCGTTGAGGTCGCTGAGATAAAGCAGAATACCGGGTGCGGCGAGAAGGCCGAAGAAGACCGGCAGGCCGATCATCAGGAAGATCAGGAAGACGGGAAGAAACCAAATCAGCATTGTCTTACTCCGTCATCACTTCTGGGGGGGCGATATCTTTCAGGCGATCTTGTCCGCCCAAAAGGGAAATCACCGTTCTAAGGATCAGTTCGATGTTTACGATCAGAAGCAAAATCACCCCGACCAAGAACGAAAGCATCATCCACGAGCGCGGAACACGCAGCCATTCGCTGAAGTCAAAGGAAACCGGAACGTACAGTGATGCGGTCGCGAAGCGCCCACCAAAACCGGTGACTTCGCCCCAGCCGATAGAAACGGCCATCCCAAGCACAAAGCCAGATATGATCAGAAGGAAGAGGCTCAGAATTGCTCCGGCGGCACGTGGCAAGGCCTCGATCAACATATCGATGGCAACAAAACCGCCCCGGCGATAGGCCATTGGCGCCATGAGGCCAGTCATCCAAAGCATCATGAAGCGGGCTGCTTCATCAGGCCAGGGCAGGGCGTTGTTCAGAAC
>JAPPOI010000295.1 GCA_028818055.1 Boseongicola sp. | reverse complement strand
TTCTAGCACAGAGGGCGGTGATGCGAAAATCGTCAATCCCGGCCTCTCTGAGAAGGCGATAGCCCCTGAGATGGGCAGCAAGGATTCTTCCGCAACCAATGATCCCAATCTTGATCATTTGGCTGCAGCGGGCTCCTCGGCTTGAAGTTCTTCGACGATCTTCGAGAGCTGGCCATCAAACCAAGTGCCGATGTATTTGTTCAAGCCTTCGATCCTGCGAAGTTGCGCTTTGATGACAGGGCTGTGGGATCCCATGTCGGCGGCAGCGACCCCCTTTGTTAACAGTTTCTTCACCTCTGAGCGGAGCTGGATGAAATAGTTCTGTTGGTGATCCAGTAGCTCGGGGCCGGCGACAGGGCCGTGCCCCGGGCAAATGAGGCGGGCTCCAAGGGCCTTTGCCTTTTCCAATGTTTCAATCCATTCGCGGGTGTTCCCGTCGCCAACATAGTTGTAAGGACCATTCACACAGGCGTCTCCGGTGAATAGGATTTTTTGCTTGGGCAACCAGGCAAAACCGTCCCCATGGGTGTGTGAGGTGCCGAAGTGATGGAACTCAACCCGTTGGGTGCCGTCGTCAAGAATCAGCTTGTCTTCGAAAAGAATGGACGGAGGAAGAAATTCGCTGGCTGCCACATCCGGGCGATCGATCACCGCTTGCTCCCATCGACCGGGCGCGTTTCCGTATTGTCCGGTTTCATAGCGTTTCATTTCCTCGATCACATTGACGTGGGCAATAGCCGTGGCACCGGCGACATACCATTCATAGTTCCCGTAGGCGTGGTCCCCGTGGTGATGGGTATCAAAGACAAATCGGATGGGTTGTTCCGATGCGGCTTTGATTTTAGGGAGGACATATTTGGCTCCGGAAGGGAAGTTCCCATCGATGACCACGACATAATGTTTGAATTCGATCCAACCATTGTTGGAATGTCCCCGTCGTCCCAGGTCGCCTTCGTGAAAGTAAACGCCGTCCGCGATCTCTTCGGTCTTGTTAACCTCGGCGATTAGTAGGGGCGGGAGGGCGATCAGTACGCTGAGCCAATAGAACGTGCCTCTGAGTGGGTGCATGGGCTCATACTTGACCATGAGCTCTCAAGGGTCAAGAACGCTCCCTTTTGTTCGATGACGGTCAGGGCCGCTTCCGGTGGAGCGTACTCGCGAGCCGGGCGGCCGACAGGCCGCCGTGCCTGGGAAGTCGGAGGGGCGGCATCCCAGTGGGTGAGAAGTTCTTCGGCTTTCCCGCGGGGACGTGATTGGGATATTTCACGCCGCGAGGCGGCTCGCGAGTACCAGACCGTGTAAAAATGTGGGAGCTTCGCACTGAGGGAGGCTCTCAAAGCTGAGGTGGAGGAAAATTTCAATTTCCGGTTGCCCTCAGCTTTTTCGGCTCTCTGCTCTCGCAGCGCCTCAGGTGCTTTCTGTTGCTTGATTTCCTTCGTTTTCCTCTTTCTGAGGCTTTCCTTCTCTCTTTTTCTAGTTTTCTTCGATCGCTTCGAGCAATCCCGCGACTCCTACGATGTTTATCGCCCTTGTGAGGTTGTAGCTCAGTGCCGTTAGACTGAATTCGGCACTCACTTTCTCTAGCCCTCTGGTTAGGAATTTGTCTTGTCCCCATATCCTCATCGTCCCAAACACGTGTTCAACCACACTCTTCCTCAATGCGTACCGCTTCGGATGGGCTCTGAGTCGTTCCTCTGTTCTTTTAACCGCTTCCTCTCCTTCCCACCTTTGGATCGTTCGATACTTGCCCTCCGTGCATTTTGCTTTGAGTTCACATCCCTTACAGGCTTTGCGATTTTGGAACTCCCTTACTTTTCCATTGGGTTTATTCCGTAGTTTCCCTCCTTTGAGTTCCTGGCCTGCAGGGCATCGATATACGTCCTTCTCTTCATCCCATTGAAACTGTTCTTTGGGGTAGATCCGATTGCCCTTGGAACCCCGACCGCTGCTGGTCTTGGGACGCGCTACATAGGTTTCTATGCCTTGCTCTTCACAGGCTTTGAGGTGTTGAAACTGGTGGTATCCTGAGTCGGCCAACACCCCCAACTTTTCTACCTCAAGCTCTTCTTTCGCCGCTTGGCTCATCGGTTCAAGCTGTCTCAGATCGTTGGCTTCAGTGACCACCTCTTGGGCGGCGATCAGGTGATGCTTCGTATCCACGGCTGTCTGAACATTGTAGCCGACCGATGGCGCTTTGGAGATCTTCATCTGACGCGCCTCCGAATCGTGCCCCCCAATCTCTTGCTCTCCGCTTTTCTCCAGGCTCTCTAGTTGCTCTTTCAAGCGGGCTTTTCTGCTTTTGAGACTAGCGATCTTTTTCTCCAGCGTTTCCTTACTTTCCCGCAGTCCGTTCAACGCTTGATCATCTTCTCGATCCAATTTTTCCAAATACGCCGCGATCCCCTTATCCACTTTCTCGACGGTCTCTTGGAGCTGTTTCTTGGTGAAGTGGTTGCGAGGATTGCTCACGGCCTTGAACTTACTCCCGTCAATCGCCACCAATTCCGCCTCGAAGAGTTTGAGCTGCCGACAAAGTAAATTGAATTCCCGGAAAACCTTCTTGAATTGGCTTTTGTTGTCCTTGCGAAAATCCGAGATGGTCTTGTGATCGGGTTCCAATCCTTGCACCAACCACTTGAGCTCCAGGTTGCGCTTGGTTTCCTGTTCCAAGCGTCGAGAGGAGCGGGTCCGGTTGAGGTAGCCGTAGAGATAGAGTTTGAGCAGCATTCCTGGATCATAGGCCCGTCGGCCCAATCTCTTGGGGGTCGCATGCTTGAAGCCCAATTTCACCAAATCCAGGCTATCAACGTAGGCATCAATCACCCGAACCGGGGCATCGTCCGAAACATAATCCTCCAGGCAAGGTGGCAAAAGCTGGGTTTGAGAGCGATCCAGTCCGATCACGTGATCCATGCCACGTAGTTTAATTCAATCCCAGATATCCTCCAGCCTTCCTCGTGCATTTTTACACAGTCTGGTACG
>JAPPOI010000178.1 GCA_028818055.1 Boseongicola sp. | reverse complement strand
AATGAGAGCCGCTGCCGGCGGCGGTGAAGCTGTCATTCCTTCGAACGTCAAGATTGGTGCAGTCGGGGCGTCGATTGACATGCCACTTGGGCATAAAGACAATCCTTGGTCCTTTGATCATTTTGATACCATGACACTCTCTGTGCCGGACGGACCGGCGCCAGACGAGATTGTCATGTTCCTTGCGTATGCGGACCGAGGACGGCCGATCCCGAGATGTGGAAGCGGACCCGTTAAAAATTGAACATTTCACCGGCGCTTTGCCTTACTTCATGCTCAAGCAAGAAAAGACACGACGACCCTCACTCAGGATTGTAGGGTAGCCTAGACAAGATGATGAGCGAGACGCCACCCCATGCCCCTTGAAGGCGATGACACCGACCCACGCACACCGTACCAACTGCCTTTTCCCAAAGACGCGTTGGACGAAATCGTGGTGCCCAGCGCAATCCCTGAGGATGAACGGCTATGGGTACCGCAGGCTGAAAACGTCGCGTTTCGTCCGCTTTGTCTGAACCGAAGCAACGGTTATTGGATGAACCTGCTTCGAGTGCGGAAATCGGGTGTCTTATCTCGTCACCGGCATTCGCAGCCGGTTCATGGATTGGTGTTGAAAGGACGGTGGCACTATCTGGAACACGATTGGGAAGCCGTTGAGGGGTCTTATGTGTTTGAGCCCCCGGGCGAGACCCATACACTTGTTGTTCCCGATGGCGTTGACGAAATGATCACCTTCTTTCAGGTGAACGGTACGATGACCTATGTCGATCCCTACGGCAAAGTCATGGGGTTCGAGGATGTCTTCACCAAGATCGACATGTGCCGAAAGCACTTCACCGAGGTGGGTCTCGGCGAAGACTTCGTCGATCAGTTCATCCGCTGACTCAGGTTTAAAAGTGTCCGACTTCTGCACCAGAAGCTGAGGACTGTTTCAAAAGATTGAAGACATACTCTGCAACTGAGCGGAAACAGACCAGCTCACAATAGTTGTTTTCGTGGAACCAAATTGCGGCGGGAACCTGAGCAAGACGGGTGCGCCGCATTTCGCCAGTTCCGATTGCCGTTGATCGCATGTCTGCCGGTGTCAATTTCGCTAGCATGTCGCGTATCGCCGACCCGTCGCCCTCAATCCGAAAAGACGCGCGGGCATCCGAAACGTTCGCAATCAGTGCATGCTCGCCCTTGAGAGTCTTGTTCATTGAGCCAACGGCAGCTTCGACATCATCGTATGGCAAAAGAACAAGCAACTCATCCGGCGACATCCAGCATATGCCACGTTCGCCAACACAGTTCGCGCCGCGTTCGTCTGGAAAATCCAGCCCAGCCACACCAGTTGCGGCATTCTTCAGCTTTGTTGACGACAAATCACCACGGACAGTGATCATCCCCCTTGGACCACTTTCCGTGACCGAGACGCTTCCTTTGTATTCGGCGCCTTGCAGTGCGCTGACAGGATTAGACATTTTGCTTCTCCCCCTCAGGGTCGTAGAAGACCGGATCGACAATCCTCGCTTGAATGATATCACCGTCGACTGTCGGGAATTGCAGGACCTCTCCCATGCGATCCGGGCCGCGTTCCACCAAGCCCATCGCTATGCCACGCTCAAGCGTCGGCGAGTAGTACGTTGAAGTCACGCGCCCAATCATCGCGGCCTGTCCGTTGGCATTAACGCCTGCCTCAATGCCTTGTGCGACTTCATAAGACTCCGAAGAACCGGACAAATCAGTATCAATCGCGTACGCACCGTCTGGCAAAACGTCGCCATTTAGGGTCTCAAGCCCTACCAGTTTCCAGCGCAAAGGATCGGTTAGGAAATCGCGTTCTTGGGCACGCTTTCCAAGATAGTCCTCTTTCTTTTTGGAAATTGCCCAGTTCAAACCAAGGTCCTGAGGGATCACCGTGCCGTCGGTTTCATCCCCGATCATGATAAAGCCCTTTTCCGCCCTCATGATGTGCAGGGCTTCGGTACCGTAAGGGGTTGCGCCAAATTCGGCGCCAGCTTCAATCAGCTTGTCCCAGAATGCTTGACCTTGGCTGGCTGGCACAGCGATCTCGTAGGACAGTTCGCCCGAAAACGAAATCCGGAACGCCCGGGCAGGAATGTTGCCAATAGCACCTTCAGCCCATGCCATGAACGGCAAGGCTTCGCGGCTAAGGTCGATCGTTCCGCCCAGTTTCTCAAGGACTTTGCGAGCATTTGGCCCCACGACGGCAACCTGCGCATATTGCTCGGTCACGTTGGCGACATAGACTTTCCAGTCCCACCATTCGGTCTGAAGCCACTCTTCCATGTGAGCGTGAATGCGGTCAGCGCCACCCGTGGTCGTGTGACAAAGCCAGGTGTCGTCATCTATCCGAGCCACTACGCCATCATCGCTGAGGAAACCATTTTCCGAGCACATCAGGCCGTAACGGCACTTACCCGGTTTCAGCGTGCTCATCATGTTCGTGTAGAGCATATCGAGGAACTTGCCGGCGTCCGGCCCTTTGACGATCAATTTGCCAAGAGTGGAAGCATCTAACAGGCCCAACGAATTTCGGGTCGCGTTCACCTCGCGATTAACCGCATCAGAAACACTTTCATCGCCTTGCGGGAAGCAATACGGGCGTCTCCAGTGGCCTACTGGCTCCCAATGGGCGCCATTGCGTTCGTGCCAATCGTGCATTGGGGTTTTGCGGATGGGTTGAAACAGTTCGCCACGCGCTTCACCGGCAATCGCACCCATCGAAATCGGCGTGTAAGGCGGACGGAATGTCGTAGTCCCGACATTGGGAATGCTATCACCCAATTCCTGCGAAAGAACAGCCAGACCGTTGATATTACTCAACTTCCCCTGATCGGTCGCCATACCAAGCGTTGTATAGCGCTTGGTGTGCTCGACACTTTGATAGCCTTCGCGTGCGGCCAGCTCGACATCGGTCACTTTGACGTCGTTTTGGTAGTCTAGCCAAGGCTTCGATGTGAGATGATAGACAGCAGTT
>JAPPOI010000069.1:223-2987 GCA_028818055.1 Boseongicola sp. | reverse complement strand
CAATGAACAGGCTGTTTTGCACCGCAAACCAAAAATCCTTGGCCTGATACAGCACATATTCGTAATTACCAAACCCGCGCCAGTTATCAATGCTGGGTGTGGTCCATTCCGGACGCCGAAGATTGTTGAGAACATAGCGGATGAATGAAAAGAACAGTGTCATGCCAAGGGGAATGAGCATCCACATCAGCAAGAGCAGAACTGCAGGAGTTTGAAGCAAGCGAGGTAGTGTTCGGTTAGACATGAACCTCATACTCCCAGGAAAGAATAGTGCTTAAAAAAGTGTGATTAAAAGTATCGTACGCGGGGGTAAGAAAGGCCAGATCAAACTGACCTGGCCTTTCCTGCTTTGGAGGATTTCCTTAGAAATAACCTGCTTCAGACATAATCGCTTCTGCAGCAGCCTGAGAGGCAGCCAGCGCGTCTTTAACTGACTTCGCACCTGACAGAGCAGCAGCCATTTCCTGCGCAACAGCAGACCCAACTTCTGGGAATTCAGGAATAGCAGCGAACTGAACACCGACATATGGCTTCAGATCAGTCGCGCCAGGGGCAGCTGATTCGATGGCAGCCATTTCAGCGGCAGCAAAACCAGCAACAGCCTGGAACTCAGGATAGGCATATGTTGATGAACGTGTGCCTGTTGGTACTGAACCCCAACCGAAATCTGGATGGTTAGCAACTGCCTTGATATAGTCTTTTGAAGTTGCCCATTCGATGAACTTCTTTGACTCTTCAGCATTTGGTGAGCCGGCTGGAACAGCCATTGCCCACGCCCACAGCCAGTTTGCACCAACAGGGTTACCTGCGTTTGGTGACTGAGCGTAAGCAACACCGTCAACTTTCAGGAATGACGCTGCGATTGTGGCATCAATCCACATGCCGCACTTGCCTTCGTTGTACAGAGCCAGAATTTCGTTGAAAGAGTTACCTTCTGAACCTGGAGGGCCATAGTTACCCAGCAGATCAACGTAGAAGTTAATCGCATCATGCCACTGCTGTGAATCGATAGTTGGCCGCATGTCCTTATCGAACCATGCCCCACCGAATGAGTTCACAACTGTGGTGATGAATGCCATGTTGTCACCCCAACCTGGCTTACCACGCAGACACGCGCCATAAACACCGGCATCCGGGTTGTGGATAGCCGCAGCAGCTGCCTTGATGTTTGACCATGTATCATTGTTTCTGACAGATACACCAGCAGCGTCTGTCAGGTCCTTACGATACATAACCATTGATGATTCACCGTAGAACGGTGCCGCATACAATGTGCCGTTATGTGACAGACCATTGCGGATCGCTGGCAGCATATCGTTAACATCATATCCAGAACCAAAGTTCAGTGGCTCAATCCAGCCAGCTGCGCCCCAGATAGGTGCTTCCTGCATACCAATGTTGATGATGTCGTACTGGCCGCCGCCGGTTGCAGTGTCTGAAGTGACCTGCTCGCGCAGAACGCCTTCTTCCAGCGATACCCAGTTCAGCTGAACGCCGGTTTCGGCAGTGTAGGCTTCAGCAACAGTTTGCATGTTGATCATGTGACCGTTGTTCACGATCGCAATGGTGAGCTCTTGTGCGTGAGCGCTACCTGCTCCGATGAGCGAAATTGCGGTGGCCGCACGGAGTGCGTTCTTAAGGTACATCCGATTCCTCCCTGATGTGGATGCTATGGATGGACCGATGTTAGGGAGGAAGTATGCGCGGTGTCAATTAAAATTTTACGCGCGCAAATTTTCCTTGGGATCAAGCGGACTCACGCATGATCAGCCGAGCGGGAAATAGCGTCTCGGTTCGATCACCCAGTTTCCCTCCGCTCTCGATGAGTCGGAACAGAGTCTCAACCGAGCAATCCGAGACGGCCGAATAGTCGTGAGCAGCAGTCGTAAGTGATGGGCAGGTAAATCGCGAAAACGGATGGTCATCGTGACTTGCTACCCGCAAATCGCACTTCTCGTGTCGGCCAACTGTGAGCCCCATTTCGTAGCAGGCAGAAAGGAAGCCGATCGCCAAACGGTCGTTACTGCAAAGCACTGTGTTTGTCGCAAGCGCACCGTCTTTCAATACCTTTAGCCCGCCCTGGCGGCCGATCTCTTCAAAGCCCCAGCCTTCGCCATCGATGCTGACGACATTCGGTTCGAGGCCAATACTTTGCATGACTTCAAGATATGCATTTCTGCGCTTATTCGCGTTCGGGTTTGCGGGATTGCGCATTTCGAAGAAACAGGGCGCCGCACCCGTCCGACTGAGATATTGAACGGTTTGTTCAACAAAGCTGTGGTTGTCAGAGCCGACAAATGCTTCGCCCATGCCTTCAAGATTACTGTCAAAGAGAACAGTGGGTACGTTCTTGCAGAAGTCTTCGATTGCGCTTTTGTCGGACGATCGACCAAGCGGCGCGAGCAGAACGCCCGCTGGCTTCAAGGACCGAAGTGTATCCAGAATGCTTTTTTCTTGTTCCTGCTGACCGTGTGAGCTGAATACGGTCGGTGAGAAGCCTGCTGCGATGCACTCTTGTTCGATCACGCGCACGATCTCGGCAAAGAAGGGGTCAGCAAGATAGGGAACCACGATACCGACATTCTTCGTCAGCTTCCGGTTCTGGTTCATCGCGAAGATGTTTGGGCGATAATCATACTTCTCGAGCGCCGCCTCGATGCGCTCGCGCGTTGAAGCCCGCACGCTATTTGGGTCGTTGAAATACTTGGAAACCGTCGGTCGCGAAATGCCACTGACCGCGGCGAACTCTTCCATATTCTTGATC
>JAPPOI010000069.1:0-213 GCA_028818055.1 Boseongicola sp. | reverse complement strand
ATTTTTGATCTTTGCCTGATCCATGCTCGACTCCGAAAACTTGCGTACGTTTTAACGCGAAATTCTCCGGTGTGGGAAGATTTCTTACCGCGCGCTAAGTTGAGTTTTTCACATTTCAGCGTGATTTGAAAGTTTTGGCACAGCCGTCGAATTTACGGACGCGACTTTTCTTTCCGCAATTCCAGCGC
This sequence comes from Boseongicola sp., assembly GCA_028818055.1. Lineage (GTDB taxonomy): Bacteria > Pseudomonadota > Alphaproteobacteria > Rhodobacterales > Rhodobacteraceae > JAPPOI01. Next base: position 25 of record JAPPOI010000069.1, on the reverse strand, counting down.
TGTTTCTCGAACAATATCAGCAACT
>JAPPOI010000278.1 GCA_028818055.1 Boseongicola sp. | reverse complement strand
TCGGGTGGGGCAACCGCTAATGGCGGGTTTAGACAAATGCACAAAATGGGAACTCATCCACAGCCAGTTGGACATGTCTCGACAAACTGCCGAAGCTATAATTTCTGAAAATGACAATTGTGGGGGGTGAGTTTGTGGGACAAGTCGAGACATTTGAAGGCGGCTGCACCTGCGGTCACGTACGTTATCAAGTAAATTCCAAACCGATGATCGTCCATTGCTGCCATTGCAGTTGGTGTCAGCGACAAACCGGAAGCGCATTTGCAATAAATGCATTGATTGAAGCAGATCGTGTGAAGCTCACTTCTGGAGAGATCGAAGAAGTCACGGTGCCTTCTCCAAGCGGTAAGGGGCAAACCATAGCTCGCTGCCCGATCTGCCGGGTTGCAGTTTGGAGCAACTACTACATGGGCGGGCTGAAAGATCGCATCAGGTTCCTACGGGTTGGATCACTGGACCGCCCGAATTTGATGCCACCTGACGTGCATATCTTCACGTCCACAAAGCAAGATTGGGTTATTCTGCCGCCCGGGGATATGTCCGCGGAAGTATTCTACGACGTGGATGAAACTTGGTCACCAGAAAGCCTTACGCGTTTAGATGCGTTGGATGCGGCAGCTGGGATTGAAAAGCCTTGGCGCTACCTAAGGCGGACCGCCGAATAGGGTTATTACGGTCGGCGCCTTCGCGGCGACTCTGTCAGAGGACAAAAATCCCTAGAGCTTTGCATGGGGAACCATTCTCGTGCTGCACCCTAAATTGACTTCAAGAGTAGCCGATACCGTGCCCACGCGTGACGCTGCGCGGTGCAAAACAGCGGCAATCGCCTTGAACCGGGCGAATGGCACAAGGCCGTGCTCTTCGTAGAAAGCGTCGATGTCGTCTGGATTGCTGGATTGCGGCAACCCACTTGCCGCAAGAATGTGCGTCGGGTCCATGGCTCGCTTCAGGAATTTTGATAACTGATGAAACTGTCATGCGCCTGTTCGACCTATGCGTGAGACATGCAATCAGATGGCATCCGCGACGAAATCGGCCCGAATCGCCAGAGCTAAGCCGCACCGCAGCATTGAAAATGCCGAAACAGTTTCGGCGGAAATTCGAGCACGTGGTCGCATTTTTCCACAAAATTCAGCGCCCTAAGGCAAAGATTCATACAAATCCGACCAAAGGATCTGTTTTTTCTGAGGGGTTTTTTGCCTATAGTCCTTTGAAGGAAAGACAGCATCAAAGCTGCATCAAAAACCAACAATTACCCGGGGGGTCCCATGATCAGATCTGAACTGGTCCAGAAAATCGCAGATGAAAACCCCCACCTTTACCAACGCGACGTCGAACGCATCGTCTCGACTATCTTCGATGAAATCATCGACTCAATGTCGCGTGGTGATCGGGTCGAGCTGCGTGGTTTCGGTGCCTTTTCTGTAAAAAAGCGGGACGCGCGCGTCGGTCGCAACCCGCGTACAGGTGAAAGCGTACAGGTGGACGAAAAGCATGTGCCGTTCTTCAAGACCGGCAAACTGCTCAGGGATCGCCTGAACGGAAAATAGGACCGGAGGTCCGATGCGTTACATCCGTTATGCCATTTTGGCTGTGCTTGCGATCGTGATGGTCACAATCGCAATCGCGAACCGTGGACCTCTTACACTTCGTCTGTTGCCCGAAGAACTTGAGGGGCTGGCCGGGTTCTCGTGGCAGATCACGCTTCCTGCGTTTGTGACATTGCTTCTAGCCGTGATCTTCGGCGTCGTTCTTGGCTTTGTCTGGGAATGGGTGCGTGAACACAAACATCGCGCCACGGCCGCCTCCGAACGCAAGGCGCGTGAGAAGCTGGAAAGCCAGCTTGGCCCTCAACGAACGAAAGAAACTGGCGGGGACGACGTTCTCGCACTTCTTGAGGGCAACTGAACCTTCCTTTAGACGGTCGGTATGACCCAGAGCACTCGTGTCAAAATCTGCGGGCTGTCAACGCCCGACACATTGTCCGCCGCGGCCGATGCTGGCGCGGCCTATGTCGGATTTGTCTTCTTCGAGAAATCTCCTCGTAACGTCGGCTATGAACAGGCCCGGGCTTTGGCTATCGACGTGCCGATGGGCGTGGCGAAAGTAGCATTGACGGTCAACGCGACCGACACCGAGTTGGACCAACTGACCGCGCATGTGCCTTTGGACATGCTGCAGCTACACGGCAGCGAAAGCCCCGAAAGAGTCGCCGAGGTTCGTCAAAAATACGGATTGCCGGTGATGAAGGCAGTGGGCATTTCCGCTGCGGATGACTTGGAAAATATCCAGACTTATTCAGAGGTTGCCGACCAAATTCTAGTTGACGCCAAACCACCCAAGGGCGGGGATTTGCCTGGTGGCAACGGATTGGCGTTCGATTGGCGGCTCATCTCTGACCTTCGCTGGACCAAACCGTGGATGTTGGCTGGCGGATTGACGCCATCTAACGCTGCACAAGCGGTGAACTTGACGGGCGCGCGACAGCTGGACGTCTCATCGGGTGTCGAAAGCAGCCCCGGTGTCAAAGACTCTGATCTGATCCGCGCGTTCATTCAGGCTGCGGGATGACAGCCCCGCACAATCTGCTGATCATTATGTCCGACGAACATCGTCGCGACGCGATGGGATGCATGGGGCATCCAGTGGTCAAAACACCCAATCTTGATCGGCTGGCCGCGCGGGGAACCGTCTTCGAAAACGCATACACACCGTCGCCGATGTGTGTCCCGACGCGCGCGGCAGTGGCTTGCGGCGATCACGTCCACGCGATACGCCACTGGGATAGCGCGACACCCTACGACGGGCGCATTCGCAGCTGGATGCACCACCTGCGCGACGCAGGCGTCGAAACAACCTCGATTGGAAAGCTGCATTTCCGATCCGGCAAAGATGACAACGGATTCTCTGAAGAACTTCTCCCGATGCACGTGGTTGGCGGCGTCGGCTGGGCGGTTGGTCTTCTGCGCGAAAACCCGCCAGCCTATGAC
>JAPPOI010000395.1:3552-13816 GCA_028818055.1 Boseongicola sp. | reverse complement strand
ACTTGGGGAAATCTTGGAAAAACGCCTCGGGCGGGGTAAATTCCAGGAAATTTGCGAGAAAGTTATGTCTTTACCTGAATTTGAGATCGACGAATCTCGGTACGAATTGCGTCGCGATGGCGATGTCGTTGCCGTCGAACCAAAGGTTTTTGATCTGATCTGTTTCCTGACAGCAAATCCCAATCGGTTGGTGACCAAGGATGAGCTGATCGATAACGTTTGGGCTGGTCGCATTGTGTCAGACGCCGCATTGGCGAGCGCTGTCAAAGCCGCCCGGCGCGCCATCGGGGATGACGACGTCAAGACGAGCCGGATAAAGACTGTGCGGGGGCGCGGCTTTCGCATGGATCTTGAAGCTGCCGCCAGCGCTACGCCAGCCGCCAACAACGCACCATTCTTTGTACAACCGAGTTTTGCTGTACTCGTGCCGAAAGATGCAAATTGGTCGAACAAAGCCAGACATCGCGTGGGCCACGCCATGACGCGCGTGCCATTCGTGACTGTTGCTGCCCCAAGAGTGCTGGATGCCTTAGCGTCATTGGAGCCCGAGGTTCTAGTCGAAAACCTAGGTCTCGGTTTTGCATTGGATTTGCGGGCCATCAGTGACGGAGAAACGTTGCAGTTGGATTGCACGCTTTTTGACACGTCGACCGGAATGACAATCTGGTCGCACGTCACGCCCGAATTCAACGCCAGCACGGGCATCGACAAGGTGCTCACCGAAATTTCTGTGCGGCTTGAACCACAATTGGTCCGAGCCGTTTACGGAGCCTTGTCCGGCCAATCCCCGTCAACCCAGGATCCCCGGGCTTTGGCGTTGCACGCATTGGGCACAATGTCGTTGAAAGGCTGGAATCGACCAGCATTTGATGAGGCTGAAGCCATCTTGAACAACGCGCTGCGGATCAATCCTGACGTGGCTTTTGCAAGAGGTGCTTTGGCACTGATCATGGCACTTGGTCCTGAAGTCGGAATGTGCCAGCCGTCGAGCGCCCGTCGTGAAGAAGCAATTGCGCATGCCGACAGAGCCATCGAGCTTGACGGGTATTCGCCGTTGGTTCTGGGGTACGCCGGTTGCGCGCTATGCGATGCGGGCCAGGGGCTACGCGGCAAAACCGTACTTGAGCGCGCGCTTTCCTTGGATGATGGCAACCCACAGGCAATGGCGGCATTGGGCACTCAATTGATCCGAGAGGGAGACATCAGCGGAGGCATATCGTTGATACGCCGCGCCATTGCCAATGCCCCGCAGGACAATACCCGTGCTGTCTGGCGCAGTATCTTGGCCATGGCACTTTCACACGCGGGCGATTTGGACACCGCGCTGGCTGAAGCCAAACTCGCTGTTGAAGCAGACGACAGAACCCATCTGTCTCGAACGGTTCTTGCGGTTGTGCATCTGGCGCGCGGCGAAGTTGATGCCGCGCAATCTGCGTGGTTGGACGCAAAACGCGTCACTCCAGATTTGACTGCAGACGAAATGTCAGGGCTGATTGGTGCCAGGATGACGGCTGAAATCCGCGCGTTGGCCTAAGACAGCAGCTTATCCACAGAAACTTGGCAAAAAAGCCGTGGCGTTTTGTAGATGTTCCTGTAATGTTCTTTTAACGCCATTGAGGTTTGTCCGAGAGCGGCTATCTCTCTGGTCTGGTCCTGTCGGGTGAGATTATGGCTGAACTAAAAAACATCGAGGTGCGCGGCGCGCGCGAGCACAATCTCAAAAGCATCGACGTGGACATTCCACGCGACAAGCTGGTCGTGATCACCGGACTTTCGGGGTCCGGGAAGTCGTCGCTTGCTTTCGATACCATCTATGCCGAAGGCCAGCGCCGCTATGTCGAGTCTCTGAGCGCATATGCCCGTCAATTTCTCGACATGATGGAAAAGCCCGATGTTGATCACATCTCGGGGCTTTCTCCGGCGATCTCGATTGAGCAAAAGACGACCTCGAAGAACCCACGGTCGACCGTGGGAACCGTGACCGAGATATACGACTATCTTCGTCTGCTCTTTGCCCGCGCCGGAACGCCGTTTTCGCCCGCCACCGGGTTGCCGATCGAGGCGCAACAAGTGCAAGACATGGTTGATCGTGTGATGACCATGGAGGAAGGCACACGCGCTTATCTGTTGGCGCCGATTGTGCGCGATCGAAAGGGCGAGTACCGGAAGGAATTTGTGGAGCTGCGCAAGCAGGGTTTTCAACGTGTGAAAGTCGATGGTCAGTTCTATGAACTTGATGAACCACCGACACTGGACAAGAAGTTCCGGCACGACATTGACGTGGTCGTGGACCGTTTGGTCGTCAAGGAAGGACTTGAGACCCGGTTGGCCGACAGCTTCCGCACGGCTCTTGATTTGGCTGATGGGATCGCTGTTCTGGAAACGGCACCGTCCGGTGATGAAGAACCGGAACGCATCACGTTTTCCGAGAACTTCGCATGCCCAGTTAGCGGGTTCACGATCCCCGAGATCGAACCTAGGTTGTTCAGCTTCAACGCTCCGTTTGGAGCATGCCCATCATGCGATGGCCTTGGGGTCGAGCTTTTCTTTGATGAACGTCTTGTGGTCCCGGATCTGAACCTGAAAATTTCCGACGGGGCGTTGGCACCGTGGCGAAAAGGGAAGTCGCCGTACTTTCTTCAGACAATTGAAGCCATCGCCAAACACTACGAGTTCGACAAAAACGCGAAATGGAAGGACCTGCCAGCGCATGTGCAGCAGGTATTCCTGTACGGTTCTGGCGATGATGAAATTCAATTCCGGTACGACGAAGGTGGCCGGGTTTATCAGGTCTCGCGTCCGTTTGAGGGCGTCATTCCAAACATGGAGCGGCGTTACCGCGAAACAGACTCAAGCTGGATTCGCGAAGAATTTGAACGTTATCAAAACAACCGGCCTTGCGGTGTTTGTGACGGATTCAGGCTGCGGCCAGAAGCATTGGCCGTCAAAATAGGTGGCCTGCATGTGGGTGAGGTCGTTCAGATGTCGATCCGCGAGGCTCTTGCGTGGATCGAGGATGCGCCATCGCATCTGAGTGCACAGAAGAACGAAATTGCCGTAGCCATCCTGAAGGAAATTCGAGAGCGTTTGGGCTTTTTGAATAACGTCGGTCTTGAGTACTTGACGCTCAGCCGCAATGCCGGAACGCTGTCGGGTGGTGAATCTCAGCGTATTCGACTGGCCAGCCAGATCGGTTCTGGTCTGACTGGCGTTCTTTATGTGCTGGATGAACCATCGATCGGGCTTCACCAACGCGATAATGACCGATTATTGCAGACGCTGAAGAACTTGCGTGATCAGGGAAACACGGTGATCGTCGTCGAACACGACGAAGAAGCGATCCGTGAAGCCGATTATGTGTTCGACATTGGTCCGGGTGCAGGCGTGCACGGTGGCGAAGTGGTTGCCCAAGGCACACCTGCCAAGATCAAGGCAAACCGGAAAAGTATCACGGGTGACTATCTGGCCGGGCGGCGCGAAATTCCGGTTCCGCTAGAGCGTCGGGCCGGGAACAAAAAGTCGGTTACCGTCGTCAACGCCACCGGCAACAACCTGAAAGAGGTTACGGCGTCGTTTCCCCTTGGCAAATTTGTTTGTGTGACCGGTGTTTCGGGCGGCGGCAAATCGACACTGACAATCGAAACACTTTTCAAAACTGCCTCGATGCGGTTGAACGGCGCGCGGCAGACACCAGCGCCATGTGAAACGATCAAGGGGCTGGAACATCTGGATAAGGTGATCGATATCGACCAACGCCCAATCGGGCGGACGCCGCGCTCTAACCCGGCAACATACACTGGAGCATTCACTCCGATCAGAGATTGGTTTTCGGGACTGCCCGAGGCGAAAGCGCGTGGGTACAAGCCTGGTCGCTTCAGCTTCAACGTCAAAGGCGGACGGTGCGAAGCATGTCAGGGCGACGGTGTCATCAAGATCGAGATGCACTTTCTCCCGGACGTTTATGTGACATGCGAAACCTGCAATGGCGCGCGATACAATCGTGAAACGCTTGAGATCAAATTCAAAGGCAAGTCGATCGCTGATGTTCTCGACATGACCGTTGAAGATGCGCAGGAGTTCTTCAAGGCTGTGCCGGCAATCCGTGAAAAAATGGATGCTCTTGTGCGGGTCGGACTTGGGTACATCAAGGTCGGTCAGCAGGCGACGACGCTTTCGGGGGGTGAAGCGCAGCGCGTGAAGCTGTCGAAAGAATTGTCGAAACGTTCAACTGGGCGCACGTTGTACATCCTGGATGAGCCGACAACCGGTTTGCATTTCGAAGATGTCCGAAAACTTCTGGAAGTGCTTCACGAGCTGGTGGAGCAGGGCAACACAGTTATTGTTATCGAGCACAATTTGGATGTGGTTAAAACCGCCGATTGGATTATCGACATTGGTCCTGAAGGTGGCGACGGTGGTGGCACGATTGTTGCAGAGGGCACACCTGAAGAGGTTGCCGAGGTAAGTGGCAGCCACACCGGCCACTATTTGCAGCCAATGCTCAGCGGTGGGAAAGTCGCGGCAGAGTAGGGATCATTGCGGTTCTGGAAGAACGGTTTCAGTCATTCCAACAGAAATTGGTCGCTTATTCTCGATATCCCAACTGCGAAAGGATGCATGCCCTGCCGATTTGGCACGACCGAGCGCCAGGCTGGCGAACCGAAGAAGGTCTTCCATGGTAAAACCTGGAGCGTTTGCGACCAGACCCGCAGACAATGTGATCGAGATTTCCTCGCCAGTCCTAAGTTTCAGCAAAACCCCATCCGTCATACGTTTCGCGATGTGTTCCGCTTTTTCTGACGAAGAGTCTTTGAGATAGATTGCATAGGACGCACGGCTGAGTTTGCTCACAACGTCCGAACCGCGCAGATTTTTCCGCACATGGTCGGCAACGGCCAACAGAAGATCATCCGTAAAGTCGTCGCCAAACTGCGCAACGAGGTGAGCGAATTCATCAATTTCCAGGACAACAATCTGACCTGATGAATTTGCTTCCGCCTCCCGCAGAAAAAAGGCCCGATTTGCCAAACCTGTGGCAACATCAGTTGTCGTCATTTGAATAAGGTCGTCTTGCAACTGCATCAGTCGCCGAATTGACGCCATTGCAAGGATCAGTAGCGGCGCAGCAACAACAAATGTTACAGCGAAGAATACGAACAACGGCAGTTGGTGGTCCGGCGCGGATAGTGTTGCAATGAACACGGCTATCGCGGTCGAGGCGCAATACAATGTTGAAATCTTCAGAATGAACTCAAGCTTTGAAAGCGGGTTCAGAAAGAACAATCCAAATTTTACGACAGGCTCCGACATCAAAGTCGTCTTAACGCGCCAGTGCTAAAAAGCGGTTAAGTCCGGCCTCAACGTTATGCGGAAAGCTCAATCCAGACAGGTACATGATCTGAAGGCTTTTCGCGGCCCCGTACCGCACTTTCAATCCAACAGTCCTTAAGCAGGTCGGCGGCTTGTGGCGTCAGTAGATGGTGGTCGATCCGAATGCCATCGTTCCTGTCCCAGGCGCCAGCTTGATAATCCCAAAAAGAGTAATGGCCGGGCGCATGTTGGCGGGCACGAAACGCTTCAGTAAATCCAAGATTCAGGATCTCGCGGAAAGCGGCCCGACTTTCCGGACGCGCCAAAGCATCCTCCTGCCACACCTCTGGTCGGGCGGCGTCCTCGTCCTGAGGGATTATATTGTAATCCCCACACATCACGGCAGGCTCTTCCTGTGCCAGAAGCTGGGCGGCGCGATCTTTCAACCGGCGCATCCAGTCCAGTTTGTAGTCATATTTTGGGCCGGGCACTGGGTTTCCATTTGGAAGATACAATCCACAAACTCGGACCGGGGTTTCGCCCACAACGGTGGCTTCGATCCACCGAGCCTGCTCATCTTCCGGATCACCCGGAAGCCCGCGTGTCACATCTTCCAAAGGCAGCTTTGATAGGATCGCCACTCCGTTGAAGCTTTTCTGGCCGTGAGTTTCGACAATATACCCCATGTCTTCGAAGTGGGCGCGAGGGAAATTGTCGTCGATCGATTTGATTTCCTGCAAGACCGCTACGTCGGGATCACTGGTCTTCAACCATTCGGTCAATGCGTCGATCCGGGCCTTTATGCCGTTTATGTTGAATGTCGCGATCTTCACGTGGCGCCTCCCTTGCATCGGTTCTGAGGGAAGCGCGCCGCGGGTTCAAGCATTCAATTTCGATCGTTCTAAACGGCTGTACGATCCGGCCCTTCGCCACCCATCAGCCAAGCTTCGGCGTCGGCTTCATGACCGGGAGAAAACGACTCAATCGTCATACCGGGCAACAAAAGGCCTTCGATCTCGGCTGCCTGCCTCAGCCACGCGGCGTCAGCAATGACGGCCACTCGACCAATTTTTGGGATCGAGGAAAGCAATCTTGGAATGTATCCAAACTCAACAGCTATTGCCGAAAGCTCGGGCATCGCAAAATCCGAGATTGTGTACAGAAAATCAGTTTTACCGTCGTCGGACAAAATATTGAGAAAGGCATCCAAACCACTGCGCATCTCAGCCTCATCGATCTGACCAGAGATCGTCAGGCGCACAAAACCCTTTGGGTCTTTTTCCAGATCAAACATGGCACACTCCTTTCAGGACGGTGCCAGAAGGGCCTTAGATTGAAAAACTGGTGCCGCAACCGCAGCTTGACGTCGCATTCGGGTTATCAATGACAAATCGCGCGCCGATCAGTTCTTCCGAAAAGTCGATGACCGCATTGCTCAAAAACGGCAACGACACTTCGTCCACAACAACCCGCTGACCAGAACCTTCAAGCACAAGATCGCCCTCGGCTGGTTCGTCCAGGTCGATGTTGTACTGAAAGCCCGAACAGCCCCCTCCTTCAACAGCCACGCGCAGTGCTTTTGGAGCGCTTGTGCCGTCATTAATTTCGGCCAAACGAGCGAAAGCACGATCTGTCACGCGGGGTGGAAGGTTCAGGTCCATCGGAAACCGTCGTTTTCTTTTAACACTGATACGAATATATGAAGAGCGGGACAGGTGAACAAGACAGGCAGCGCAAATGCACGCGCCCTTTGCATCGAATCCGGCGCGAAGCCGTGGTCGACTTTTTTCCGAGGAAGAGAGCGCATTTCGATCGTGTTTTCAAAGAGATCGTGACCGGATTATCCACGCCAGCGCCTTTCGGCGTCTGAAACACAAGACACAAGTCTTCATCGAGCACGAAGGTGATTACTTTCGCACACGGCTGACACATTCAATCGAAGTTGCGCAAGTCGCCAGAACGATTGCCGGAACGCTTGGGTTGAACACAGAACTCACTGAAGCCATCGCTCTGGCACATGATCTGGGGCACACGCCCTTTGGGCATACCGGGGAAGATGCATTGGGTGAGCTAATGAAGCCCTATGGTGGCTTCGACCACAACGCCCAAGCCATCCGGATCGTGACGTCGCTTGAACGGCATTACGCGGATTTCGATGGATTGAACCTGACATGGGAGTCTCTGGAAGGCATCGCCAAGCACAACGGTCCAGTGACAGGTGAATTGCCCTGGGCATTGGCGGCTTACCAAAAACAGCACGACCTTGAGCTGTACACATATGCCAGCGGCGAAGCGCAGGTGGCGGCGATTTCGGATGATGTCGCATATAACCACCACGACCTTCACGACGGTCTGAGGGCAGAGCTATTCTCGACAGACGAGCTTGCCGAGCTTCCGATTGTCGATGCCTGTTTCGCTGCGGTCGACGCAAAATACACCGGCCTCAATTACTACCGGCGACGTCACGAAGCCTTGCGACGGTTTTTTGGAATTCTTGTTGAGGACGTGATTGGTGTCGCCAAGGCGAACATCGCCAGAATTGAACCGGCGACAGTCGAAGATGTGCGTGCCGCCGGTGAGCAGATCATACATTTTTCCAACGGCATACACGAGGAACTTCAAGTAATTCGAAAGTTTCTGTTTGAACGAATGTATCGCGCGCCTTCCGTCGTGAAAAAACGCGAAGAAGTCACCGAAGTTGTGAACGAGCTTTTTCCGTTTTTCATGGAGCACCCGGAAAATCTTCCAAAACAGTGGCGCAAAGACGTGGAAGAGGTTGAAACTGAAACGGAGCTTGCCCGGCTGGTTTCTGATTATATTGCAGGAATGACAGATCGTTTCGCGATCCAATGCCACGGCAAATTCGTCGGCAACGCGATCATCGAGAGATCAACCGGTTATTAACCGTGAATCGCTCAAATACCTCCTGATCAAAGGAGGTGACCAGTGGCGCAATCACAGTTGGCGGAAGATCAATTTGTTACCCATCACGCGTATCGAATACCGCGCAAGCTTGCGTGGCGAACCGGTCGTCTGGATCGCTTCAGGGAAGTTTCAGATGAACACATCGAGGCACTTCAGCTCTATGGCGGACTGGATGCTGCCCGCAACGTGGTCGAAATCGGCTGTGGTGTCGGGCGCGATGCGATTCCGCTGACCGCGCTCTTGCCGGCAAGTGGCAGTTATCTCGGCATTGATGTGATGTGGCCGTCGATTGCCTGGGCCCAAAATAACATCACGCCTGAGCACCCCAACTTTCAATTCACGCACTTTGATGTCTCGGACCAGCAGCACAATCCATCGGGGGTTAATGAGATGATTGGATATCGCATTCCATCAGAAGACATGTCTCAGGACCTCGTTTTCATGTTTTCGGTTTTTACCCACATGTTTCCAAAGGACGTTTCACATTATCTGTCTGAATTTGCGCGCGTTTTACGACCTGGGGGAAGGGTGCTTGCGTCCATGTTTACGATGGATCGAACTTTGATCCCTTACCTTCGAAATATTGGCGGCGGCGGATTGCGGCAGCTGACCTTTGCGCACGAGGTCGAAGACGGGTTTTTCCACAACGATCCAAGTGTAGTTCCGGGCGCAACGGCTTATTCAGCAGAGAGGATTGGGCGCATGGCGCGCGAGGCTGGGTTAGTGCCAAGCAATTTCGTTCGTGGCAGTTGGCGAAAAGACGAAGATTTCGATGTCGGTGGACAGGACATCGTTGTGCTGTCTAAACCGGCATTTTGAGCGGACCTTTAGCCTGCGCGGTCTAATTTCTTATGCTTTGATTGCGCTTGTGTGCTTGCATCGCTAAAGGAGCGGCATGAACATTTTTGCCGAAATCCGCACGTCAATTATCGAGACTCTGGACGCAATGGTTGCCGAGGGCAAGCTGCCAACCGGCTTGTCCTGGGGTAACGTCGCTGTCGAACCGCCACGCGATGCCGCACATGGCGACATGGCAACGAATGCTGCCATGGTTCTGGCCAAGCCTTCCGGCATGGCTCCGCGCGACATCGCGACTGATCTGGCTGAGCGGCTGACAAGTGATCCAAGGATTATTTCGGCAGAGGTTGCCGGACCGGGGTTTCTGAATTTACGGCTGTCGCCTGATGTTTGGCACGACGTCGTCGCAGAAGCGATCGATGCTGGCGCCGCTTTCGGGCGCTCGGGAATGGGTGCACACGTGAAGGTAAACGTCGAATACGTGTCGGCGAACCCAACTGGGCCGCTTCACGTTGGACACACACGGGGCGCTGTATTCGGAGATGCCCTGGCCAGCCTGTTGGATTTTGCAGGCTACGACGTGACCCGCGAGTACTACATCAACGACGGTGGCGCTCAGGTCGATGTCCTCGCCCGGTCTGTCTATCTTCGCTATCTTGAAGCCCACGGTCAGGACGTTGCCTTCGAAGACGGCACTTACCCAGGCGACTATTTGAAGCCGGTCGGGCAAGCGCTGAAAGTCAAAGTCGGTGATGCTTACCTGGACAAGGACGAAGCCGTTTGGCTTGCCGATGTTCGCGAGTTTGCAACCGATGCAATGATGGACCTGATCAGGTCCGATCTTGAAGCCATCGGCGTCAAAATGGACCACTTTTTCAGTGAGAAGTCTCTTTATGACACGGGCCGGATCGAGGCTGCCATTGATGACTTGAAAAAGAAGGACCTGATCTATCGCGGCACGCTTGAACCGCCAAAGGGGAAAGTTCCCGAGGATTGGGAGCCGCGTGAACAAACGCTGTTCAGGTCAACGGCTCACGGTGACGATGTTGACCGTCCAATCATGAAATCCGACGGGTCATGGACTTATTTTGCGCCTGATATCGCGTACCACTGGGACAAGATTGATCGCGGCTTTGACGAGCTGATCGACGTTTTTGGTGCAGACCATGGCGGATACGTCAAGCGCATGAACGCAGCCGTCAGCGCGTTGTCCGAGGGCAGGGTGCCTTTG
>JAPPOI010000395.1:0-3542 GCA_028818055.1 Boseongicola sp. | reverse complement strand
AACTCACCCAGCTTGTGAAACTCATCAAAGATGGCGAGCCTGTCAAAATGTCGAAGCGGGCCGGCACCTTTGTGACGCTTCGTGACGTCGTTGATCAGGTGGGATCCGATGTTGCGCGGTTTGTGATGTTAACGCGCAAAAACGATGCACCCTTGGATTTTGATTTCGACAAGGCCGTTGAGCAATCGAAGGACAACCCGGTTTTCTACGTGCAATACGCTCATGCGCGGATCAGATCGGTGATGCGCAAAGCCGAAGAATTGCGGCTGGATTACTCCGACAATGCCAAGCTTGAAGATGCCTCGGAACTGGCCGTTGCGCGGAAATTGGCAGAGTGGCCCCGGCTGGTCGAAATCGCAGCCCGGAATCACGAACCACATCGGATCGCGTTCTACCTGTATGAATTGGCTTCTGAATTCCACGCTCTTTGGAATCGGGGCAACGAAAAACCGGAGTTGCGGTTCCTTCATGAAGGAAATCCCGAGGCGACCGCAGCAAAAATCGCGCTTCCGCGTGCCGTAGCCGTTGTTATTTCGACCGGATTGGGTATTCTAGGCGTGACTCCTGCCGAAGAAATGCGCTGAAAAATCAAGTGCCGCGGCTCGGGTCAGAGCAGTTAAGCACGCCGGAACAACCGGCGGCGACAGTGAGGCATGGAAATGGCGGCAATCAATTTTGATGATATGCACGCGGAGTCCGACAACGGGCTTTTTGCGTCGATACTGAACTGGGCAGGCGCTTTGCTGTCTGTCCTCCTCATCGCAGGTCTGGCGACCTGGGGTTGGAAACTCTGGCAGCGCGACGTCGCTGGCATCCCGGTGGTGCGTGCCCTTGAAGGGCCGATGCGGGTGACGCCCGATGATCCTGGTGGAAGCGCCAGCGCGTATCAGGGTCTAGCAGTGAACCGCATCGCAGAGGAGCGCTCGGAAACCTTGGTGGAGCAGGTGGTTTTGGCGCCCGCGCCGGCAGTTTTGAATGAAGACGAAGATCTGGCGACGTCCGATCTTGCTCCTCTGGTGGAACCCGAAACTCTACCCGTTGCTGAAATGGAAAACGCACCCGACCTTGCCGGGCTCGCAGCGCAGGACCAGCAGCCGGTGGAGGAAGTTGCAGCTGCGACGACAGCCCCAGCTGTCGAAGAGGCTGTTGCCGGACCGTCGGCCACAGATTTGGCGGTGGCGGCAGCCCTTTCAGATGTTGGAGAGCTTCAACCAACTCCTGCGAGTTTGACGGTACAGGCCGGTCCAGGCGTTCCGGTCATGACACCACGCCCCATCGGTCGCCCAAGCACAGCACGTATGGCGGCGATTACCGCTTCTCAATCTCCTTCTTCGGACGCATCGGCAGCCCGCGCAATTGAGCCGGGAACACGGCTTATCCAGCTTGGTGCATATGGGTCTCGCGATGTGGCAGAAGCTGAATGGGCGAATGCGACCGCGCGTTTTGGTGACTATCTGGTGGGCAAAGAACACGTGGTCCAGGAAGCCCAAACAGGCGGCAGAACTTTCTATCGTTTGCGTGCTAGCGGATTTGACTCGCTTGCAGATGCTCGTCGCTTCTGCGCCGTTTTGGTTTCGGACGGAGCCAACTGCATCCCTGTCGTGCAGGAATAAGTGACTGAGGGCGCATATATATTCGCGCCCTCAGGTCCTGACCTTACCCAAGAAGAATCGCGATTCTTTGCCAAAGCCGATCCTTGGGGCTTCATTCTTTTCGCGCGAAATTGCGTAGACCCCGGTCAACTGAGGCGGCTGACAGCAGACTTGCGGACTTCGGTAGGAAGAGATGCTCCTATCCTGATCGATCAGGAAGGGGGCAGGGTCCAACGCATGCGCGCCCCTCACTGGCGCGAATGGCTTCCGCCATTGGACCAAGCTTCTTGGTCCAATGCCCGGCGCGCAATGTACCTGCGTGGCCGGCTGATCGGACAAGAGCTCATGGATCACGGGATCGATGTTAATTGTGCGCCGTCGGCCGATATCGCATGGCCCGAGACCCATCCGTTTCTCAGAAATCGGTGTTACGGCACGACTGCCACTCAAGTCATTGAAATGGCGACGGCATGTGCCGAAGGTCATTTGGATGCGGGGTGTTTGACGGTGTTAAAACACGCGCCCGGTCATGGCCGAGCAACCGTAGACAGTCACGAAGGCCTTCCACAGATCGACGTGCCGTTGGCCGAACTTCAAACGACCGATTTCGCGCCATTTGCAAGCTTGGCTGACGTCGGAATGGCGATGACGGCTCACATCGTTCTGCCCGAAATTGATCCCAACACGCCGGTCACATTATCTGAACCCGGCATCGGGTTTCTTCGCAAGAATATCGGCTTGAACGGCCTGATGATGACCGACGATATTTCGATGGGAGCTCTGTCCGGCAATGTTGCCGATCGAAGCGCGCAAGCGTTGGCGGCAGGCTGCGATCTGGTTCTCCATTGTAATGGCGATTTTGCCGAGATGGAGCAGATTGTTGAAGCAACAGGCAAAATGACGGCTGAGGCGCAAAATAGGGCAGATATTGCGCTTTCTCGTCGACGAACCCCAACAGATATTGACATTTCGGCTTTGGAAGCAGAATTTAAATCCCTAATCGAGGGAGCAGAAAATGCCTGACGGCGACAGAATTATCGACGACGTCGATGCCCGCTTGGCAGCGGAGGCATTGATCGTAGACGTCGATGGTTTTGAGGGGCCGCTCGACCTGCTTCTGACCATGTCTCGGACGCAGAAAGTAGATCTTCGAAAGATCTCGGTTTTGGCCCTTGCAGAGCAATACCTGACATTCATCGATAGTGCCAAAGCACTCCGCATAGAGCTTGCCGCAGATTATCTGGTGATGGCGGCTTGGCTGGCATTTCTGAAATCACGCCTTCTTCTGCCTCCCGATCCGGAAGACGATGGGCCGTCTGGAGAAGACCTTGCGGCGCATCTGGCGTTCCAGCTGGAACGCTTGCAGGCCATGCGCGATGCAGCAGCCAAGTTAATGGCGCGCGACCAAAAGGGCCGTGACTTTTTTGTGCGTGGTATCCCGGAGGATGTGACGCGCATACGGCGGGTAACATATACAGCGACGCTACTCGATCTGATGCAGGGCTATGCGCGCATTCGAACCAAGGATGAGTTCCGGCCGTTCGTTATGGAGCGTGATCGCATCATGACATTGGAACAGGCGCTGGATCGTATGCGCGGACTGATCGGATACGCCGGTGAGTGGACCGATCTGATGTCGTGGTTGCCAGAGGGTTGGGAAAGCGACCCAGATAAACGCCGGTCAGCTACAGCGTCGACATTCGCAGCGTCTCTTGAATTGGCAAAGGCCGGTGCCATTCAGATCCGTCAGTCCGATATGTTTGCACCGATCCAGATCAAGGCTGTTGCCAATGGCTGATCCGGCCGAAAACAGCGACATTGAAAGCCTGTTTGAAGCCCCGCCCTTGGCTGAACAGGAAAGAATGTGTGAAGCGATCCTGTTCGCCAGCGCCGAACCTGTCACGATTGCTGATTTGAATGCCCGGATGCCGCATGGCGCGGACGCCAAAC
>JAPPOI010000316.1 GCA_028818055.1 Boseongicola sp. | reverse complement strand
CTCTATTTCTGCCGGGGCTTCCTCGATTGTGTCGTCTTCCGGCATTTCAACTTCCGAACCGATTTCTTCCTCTGGCATGTCGGCAACGTACGTGCGTGAAATTTCTACGTCGATCCGCGTTGAAACAGGTTCCAAAGTGACAACACACGTTTGAACGACCGTTGCACCCAACTTGGCCGTCAGCCGCCAATCACGATCCTGATAAGGTGCGATTTCACCAGAAAAGGTGAGTTTCTTGATGCCCAATATATCCAATTCCGCGGCCAGCGCGTCGCGATTTTGCGCATCGGGCGCAAGCGAAAACGCCTGAGTCGATTTAACCTCAGACAGACGGAACTTTGTTGTGTTCATCGTTCGCTCCTTGATCCAGCGACCGTCTCTGGCTATGCCGAGCCAACGACTGGTTGGCAAGAGGTGGGTGCACGTGGCCAAACGATCAACCCGTAATGCGGTTTTAGCTTGCGCGATCGCTGCAAGTATAGTGACGACAGGGTGCTCAAGGTTGAGCGATAGCCATGGCTATGTCCCGGAACCGTCTGCATTGGATGATGTGGTCGTCGGTCGTGATACCCGCGAGACCGTTGCGCTGAGCGTCGGTCGCCCAGGCACCGCCGGTATTCTTGCCGACAGCGCCTGGTACTACGTACGATCCGATTACGAGCGTTTTCTTTGGCGTGCTCCGGTTGAAGTCGACCGTGAAGTCGTTGCCATCAGCTTTGCGGAAAACGGCACAGTTTCAAATATCGAGCGCTTTGGCCTGGAAGATGGTCAGGTCGTTGCCCTGAATCGCCGTGTCACAGACAGCAATACCCAAGGCATTGGCTTCCTTCGCCAGTTGTTCTCGAACTTTGGTAACTTCAATCCCGGAGCACTGCTCAGCGAAGGCAACTAAAGATCAGCCGTCGCCTTCTTCAAAGTTCAATGCGGCGCCATTGATGCAGTATCTCAGGCCCGTCGGGGCAGGGCCGTCTGGAAATACATGCCCAAGATGGCCGTCACAACGCGCGCAATGCACCTCTGTTCTGCGCATGAAAAAGCTGCGGTCTTCGCTTTCACCAACCATTTCATCTGATGCTGGTTGCGTGAACGACGGCCAACCGGTCCCACTGTCAAACTTGTCGGACTGGTCGAACAGTTCGGCGCCGCACCCTTTGCAAACGAACATCCCCGGCAGTTTCGGGAAGTTGTCATTCGTGAACGCACGCTCAGTGCCGTGCTTGCGCAGCACCTTGTAAGACAGATCGTCGAGTTGATTGCGCCACTCGGCGTCGGACTTCACAACTTTTTCCAAGTTTCACTTCCTCCGTCGTATCTCTGACACGTTTTCTGTGCCAAACTATGCCGTAGATATAACCGTCAAAAGCGGCAGACGAAGAGGGGCGGGCAGTCGGAAGCACAGGCGGCGATCAAAGTTTAGTGTTCGAACCGCTGAAACAGTTGAAGACATGCGCGCCGCGCAACAGCTTCGCCATGCTGTGTTCAGGTCGTCGGATGATGCTACAGAAACCAGCCATCACGACAGAGATGCGTACGATATGCGCTGCACCCATGTTCTGATCGAAAGTGTGGGAACCGGCGAACTTGTTGCGACATTCCGGATGATGCCGCTCGAATCCGGGGCCGAGATCAATTCAACCTATTCGGCGCAGTTCTACTCTCTTGAGGCGCTTAAAGGGTACGACAGACCCATTGTCGAAATTGGGCGGTTCTGCATACGGTCGGACCAAACTGACCCCGATATTCTGAGGGCAGCATGGGCGGCGATTGCGGCACACGTGGACAAGACCGGCACCGAGCTGTTGATAGGGTGTTCATCGTTCAAGGGTATCGACGAGTCGATGTATGCCGATGCGTTCGCCATGTTGCGCGAGCGGCATCTTGCGCCACGACGTTGGTGGCCTCGTATCAAAGCACCTAATGTCTTCAAGTTCGCTGAACGTTTAAAGCTGTCGCCTGACAGAACGAAGGCGCTGCGCACAATGCCGCCACTTCTACGGTCATATCTATCCATGGGCGGCTGGGTCAGCGACCACGCAGTCATCGACCGGGATCTAAACACACTCCACGTCTTCACGGGGCTTGAAGTTCGGAAAATTCCACCAGCTCGTCGCAAAGCGCTGCTTTCTCTCGCGAACTGACCGCTTTGGATTGACGTTTAGGCCTTCGGCTTCTAGCTGACCGGAATGGCACAGGCACCGCTTCTGCAATTGACGGACGTTTCACTTACTTTTGGTGGTGATCCGGTCTTTCATGAACTGTCGCTGACAATTCAGAACGCAGACCGCCTTGCATTGGTCGGCCGCAATGGATCGGGCAAGTCAACGCTGATGAAAGTCATGGCGGGTCTTGTCGAAGTTGACCGTGGTACCCGCGTCGTCTCGCCGGGAGATTCTGTAGGCTACATGTCTCAGGATCCGGACATGTCGAAATTCGCAACACTTGGAGAGTTTGCAACGCAGACCCTTGGGGAAAGCGAGCTTTGGCGCGTCCAGGCGGTGGCCGAAAGCCTCAAGTTCGACCCAGAGGCGCCGGTCACATCAGCGTCCGGGGGCGAAAGGCGACGCGCGGCCTTGGCCAAGTTGATTGCAGAGGCACCTGACCTCATGCTTTTGGACGAACCAACAAACCACTTGGATATCGAGGCAATTCAGTGGCTTGAAAACCATCTGAAACAGTCAAAATCGGCGTTCATCGTCATCAGCCACGACCGCGCTTTTCTTCGTGCGCTTACAACAGGGACGCTTTGGATCGATCGTGGCGAAGTCCGCAGACAAGACAAAGGATTCGAGGCGTTCGAGGCATGGCGTGACAAAACATGGGCCGAGGAAGACGAAGCCCGCCACAAACTGAACCGCAAGATCAAGGCTGAAGCGCGATGGGCAGTCGAAGGCATTTCTGCCCGTCGCAAACGCAACCAAGGTCGTTTGCGCGCATTGGCTGCGTTGAAAACTGAACGATCCAACATGATCCGCCGACAGGGTACGGCGGCTTTGGAAC
>JAPPOI010000459.1 GCA_028818055.1 Boseongicola sp. | reverse complement strand
TGCTTGTACTATTCGAACCCATCGTCAAATTTCGTTTATTCTTTGCTTGTCGTTTTCTGTCCTGTTGGGCGACCCATTGGTCTTTCAGCTACCAAGGTTGTCAGTACTACTAGGAATTTTTCGAGCACTTGATTCGGGAGGCTTCGCTTGCGCTGATTGGGCTTTTTTGGTAGCATAATTCATGTGAGTTGAGTCGTTGATATTTACTTGATTGATCTCGGTTATTTGTCTTTGGTGTGGTTTTTTTCTAAGGACTCGGAACTCGCTTAGGCGAGTTTTTTGAGGAAAATTGATGCTGTGTACGCATGGGTCGCGTTGCTGATTTCATAGAGCTGCGGCACTGACGCTAAAAGAGCTGGTTTTTGGAAACCTAAATTGAATAGGGAGCACTTATCTTTTTTTTGTGTTACAGCTCTTAGTTATTCGAAGGCGGGGATTGAAAAATGAATACACTGAATACAGTTGCGCTTTCTATCGTATTGTCCTTAGTTCCCATTGCTATAAGTGCCCAAGGCGCTGGTTCCAGTGGACCTTCGGAAATGCCCGATGAGGCCAAGCAGCAAATTGATAAGCTTGGCGGCCAGGCAACACCAAACAGTGTCACCGCCCCTGAAGCGCCACCTGTTGATCTTTCGACTTTCAGCGGAGACAAGTATGTTTATACCACGCTTAGGAACATTACTAAGAGCAACGCGCGCGGCTGTGCAGTAAACGACTGGGCCTGTATGTCGCGGCTATGCAAGCAAGATCTTGGTTCAAATGCTTGGCGTGGTTGGGCAGGATGTAACCCCCACAACAATGACTTCATCTGCTATTTTGAGTGCGCCCTCGTACGCGATGCGTTTTGACTGGCTTTGAAGCTTAGAATTGGAGCACGACCCATGCGAAATCCAATCTTTATTAGCCTATTGGTCGCAGGAATGATTGCGGCGCTTCCCTCGTCGTTCGCTGAGGCCCAAGACCTTGGTGGCTCGG
Organism: Boseongicola sp.; assembly: GCA_028818055.1. GTDB lineage: Bacteria > Pseudomonadota > Alphaproteobacteria > Rhodobacterales > Rhodobacteraceae > JAPPOI01. Next base: position 2,025 of record JAPPOI010000459.1, on the reverse strand, counting down.
AAATAGCACTGCGCTCAGGTTCGGTACAATTGAGCACCCCAAGCGAGGGCATTGAATAGCTCACGCAGCTCAACGTACCTATTGCAGACGCCTGCGACGCCCAAGGCGGCCCATCTCGCGTGATCTTACAGTTTGACGATGTTCCAAATGACTCGGATCGCAGCGATCTGGAGGCGCAAGGAGTGCGATTGTTGCAATTTGTAGGCAACAACGCCTTCGTCGCAACGGTTTTGGAAGGAGGTTTCCAAGCATTGAGTACGGCCGCCGCAGACGACAGGATCAATGGCCTGAACTTGCTTGCCCTGGAACCCATGCGTAGCGAATATAAACTCGAGACTACCGTAGCGGAAGGCGAAATTGGCGAATGGGCGGTGAATGAGGACAACGTTGCCAGCGTGCGCGTTGAGTATTGGAGCGATGCCGAGGCCGATGCACTGATTGCCGCGATCGAAAACGTCGGCGGTCAGGTCGTCGAACGGTCTGATGCGTTCGAAACGCTTACGGTCGAGGTGCCTGAAAGTGCGATCGGTGCGATTGGAAACCTCAACGGCGTCAGCTGGATCGAGCCCATCTCACCGCCATTTCAGGAGTTCAACGACAGTTTGCGGATGCGTGTCGGTGGTGATGCCCTCGCTGCCGCCCCATTCAACCTGAGCGGTCAAGGTGTTCGAGTAGGTGTTTGGGACGGCGGACGCGTTGACGGCCACGATGACTTTGGAACGCGCATACACCCGACCATTGGCGATATTGGATCGAATGTCAGCAATCACGCGACCCACGTCGCGGGTACAATTGGCGGCGATGGAGGCCGAAGCCAGACCGAAGGCGGCGCGCCCCGGGAGTGGCAGGGCGTCGCGCCCGATGTTGACTTTTACTCTTGGGACTTCTTCGGAAACACACCGAACGAAGTTATCGATGCGATCAACAGCGCAACCGACGGAATCGATCTCTCCACGAACAGTTGGGGCTTCCGTATCGAAGGTCAGCTAAACAACTGCAACCTTTACGGCGACTATCCTGGGATTGCGCGGGACTATGACCGGATCGTGCGCGGCGATGCCGCAACGCGACCTCTGCCCGTGCTTTTCGCGGCAGGGAATGAACGCAACGATGGCGACTGCGGAATGTCCAGCCAGCCTCCGTTCGAGAACTACGCCGTTGTCTCACCGCCGGGAACAGCCAAGAACATTATCACCGTCGGCGCTTCGAATTCCAACGACGACACCATGACGACGTTTTCGAGCTGGGGTCCGGTGGATGACGGACGCATTAAACCTGATGTCACAGCGCCCGGCTGCCAGAGCAATGATGATGGGGTCGTAACTTCGACAGTCATTGGCAATGGATATGGGTCGATGTGCGGCACATCGATGGCCACGCCAGCGACCGCGGGAATTGTAGCGATGCTGCTGGAGCACTTCGACAACGAAGGCCTTGCCGTTCCGCTTCCGTCGACGCTAAAGGCCCTGTTAATCCACACCGCAGTGGATGTCGGTCGTCCAGGCCCGGACTACGCCTTCGGTTACGGCCGCATCGATGGTGTGGCGGCCGCTGAGGCGATAACTAATCGGCTTACCACTGAAGGTGTGTTGACGGCTTCTGGTCAGGTGCAGACACAGCAGGTGCAGGTTATTGCCGGTACACCGGAATTCCGCGCGACGCTTGTGTGGGACGATGCAGCAGCCTTTGCCGGGGCCGCGCTGACACTCGTCAATGATCTCGACTTGCGCGTGATCGATCCCTCCGGCAGCGAACATCGGCCGTTCGTATTGAACCCCGCAGCGCCGGCGAACAATGCTGGGCAGGGTGTAGATGCGGTGAATGTGGTCGAACAGGTGGTGGTAACGAATCCGGCCGCGGGCACATGGGAGGTCGAAGTGGCGAGCACACGGATTGCGCAAGGCCCTCAACGCTATTCACTTGTGACACTGTCGAGCGCTGCGACGCCGCCGCCCCCACCTCCGCCGCCGCAACTGCGCTATTTCTACACAACACTGCGGGTCATCACGAAGGCGGCGCCACGTG
>JAPPOI010000059.1 GCA_028818055.1 Boseongicola sp. | reverse complement strand
GCATTGGCGATTGCCACCCCACAGGGGCTCTTGCTGGGACGCATCGCCAATTTCGTGAATGCAGAGTTATGGGGGCGCCCAACGGATGTGCCTTGGGGCGTCATTTTTCCCGGCCAGCGCGCGCAGGATTGTCCTGGTGTCGAGGGGCTTTGCGCACGGCATCCATCGCAGCTGTACGAAGCGGGGCTCGAAGGTCTGCTGCTGGGAATTGTTTTGCTTGTTCTGGCATTCGGACGCGGGTGGTTGAAACGTCCCGGAGCAATCACCGGGCTGTTCCTTGCGGGCTACGGAGCTGCGCGCTTTTTTGTCGAGTTCTTCCGTGTGGCCGATGAGCAATTCATCTCGCCCGAGAACCCATTCGGGCGCGTTCTGTTCCTTGGCGATTTCGGCCTGTCGATGGGACAGCTGTTATCGGTGCCTATGATTGCGATTGGAGTGATATTTGTCGTCGTTGCACGACGTCGATCATGACTCCGCTGACAATTTGGATCGAGAAGCGCATTCGGGCTGACGGCCCGATGACGGTCGCGGAGTTCATGACAACGTGTCTGTCGCACCCCGATCACGGCTACTACACAACACGTGCCCCGCACGGACAGGCTTGGGACTTCATCACTGCGCCCGAGATCAGCCAGATGTTTGGCGAACTGGTGGGTCTTTCGATCGCTCAGGCTTGGATGGATCAGGGATCACCATCGCCTTTCAACCTGGTCGAGCTGGGTCCCGGTCGGGGCACATTGATGGCCGACATTCTGCGCGCGACGAAGTCGGTACCGGGATTTCAGGACGGTGCAAAGGTACACTTGGTTGAGCATTCCACCGTTTTGCGTCGGGTCCAGAAAGAGACTATCCAAGCACCTATCGCACACCACGACTTGTTCGAAGAGGTGCCAGACGGCCCTACCTTCCTGATTGCCAATGAGTTTTTCGACGCCCTGCCAGTACGGCAGTTTGTTCGGGATGGCGCTTTTTGGCGGGAACGCGTTGTCGGTCTGGAGAACGACGCGCTAGCCTTCGGACTTACAGACCCAACACCAATGCAGGCGCTGGATCATCGGCTGCAAGACACCAAAGATGGCGATTTGGTCGAGCATTGTGCGTCTGCTCAAGCGATCGTTGCCGACATCGGAAGACGCATTGCATCTTTCGGCGGCGCTGCTTTGATCATCGACTACGGTGATTGGAGGTCGCTAGGCGATACCTTGCAGTGCGTCAAAGACCATCGGACCGCTGATCCGTTGCTCACACTGGGCGAGGCCGACCTGACCACGCATGTTGACTTCGAGGCGCTCGCCCGAGAAGCAGCTCCGGCATCCTTCAGCCGGTTGACACCTCAGGGCATTTTTCTTGAGCGGTTGGGAATTACTGATCGCGCAAATTCTTTGGCACATGGGATGTCCGGCACAGCACTGGAAACGCATGTCGCTGCGCATCGTCGCTTGACGCACCCGAACGAAATGGGAACCTTGTTCAAAGTACTCGCACTATATCCGTCTGATTCCATCCCTCCGCCCGGTGTCGGTGTATGAGCCTTGAAGTCATCACTTCTGAATTGCTGAGCGAAACCCAGCACGGGTTCTTCACGCGTAAGGGCGGTGTCTCGTCGGGTATCTTTAATGGACTTAACTGCGGGCTTGGCTCTTCGGATCAACGCGAGGCTGTTGAACTGAACCGTGATCGTGTCGCCGACGAGATGGGTGTAGAAGCCCAAGATTTGGTCACGATCTTCCAGACTCACTCGGCCGATGTTCAAGTCATCGAGGCTCCAAGCGACGCCGAGGGCGTTCAGGCTGACGCGATGGTCTCGAAAACGCCCGGCATCGCTCTAGGCATCCTGACAGCTGACTGTCAGCCGGTTCTTTTCGCTGACGCCGAAGGCGGCGTCATCGGAGCGGCGCATGCCGGATGGAAAGGTGCACTTTCTGGGGTTCTTGAAAATACGGTGACCGCCATGGAAGAACTTGGCGCAAATCGCGACCGGATTGTTGCCGTCATAGGACCGAGTATTTCTCAGCGCTCTTATGAGGTCGGTCCAGAATTCCGAGAGGCGTTTGCGGTCGCTGTTCCCAATGCAGACGCTTACTTTGCGCCGGGTTTCGGGGATCGTTTTCAATTCGATCTTCCGGCGTTCGGCGTGGATCGATTGACTGAAGCTGGCGTCGCAAAGGCCACTTGGACCGGCCATTGCACGTATTCCGATCCAGACCGATTTTTTTCGTACCGCCGCAGCGTTCATGCGAAAGAGGCGGACTACGGCAGACTGATCTCTGTCATCAGACTTTAACGAACGCACCGAAACTTCCCAGAAAGCGTCATGTCATTGCCCCAATGCAGGGCAATACTCTCTCCAACGAAATACCTGGGCCATGTCTGGTTAAGAGTGGAGAGATGTCATGAAAACCAAGCCACGTTGGATGCTTAGCATTCTCAGCACCGCGAAAAAGGACGTGCCTGCACTGCCGTTCAATCGAAAAGTTCGCGCAGCTGTCAAACCAGAAAATGAAAAGACGACCGCTGGCGCATGAACCTAATTTGCCAAAAATATGTCACCGTTTCTTGCCGCGGACGGTACGCAAACGTTTCCAAGAGGTGTGAGTCATGAGTTTCAACCCGCCATCGCCACCAACATTTACAAACCGTCCAGGTCGCCGGACGCCGTCCGAACCGCGTTGGCGCGTTCAGCGGTACAGCCGCCCCCAATCGGTTCCGATGAACTCAAAACTGACCCGTCGGTTCGAGATCGAATGGGGGGAAGACGGTGAAGTCAAAACCCAATCGCGCGTGGCGCCAGCTCTGCCAGTTTTCGAACAAGCTTTTGGTGCGTTTAGCCACGGGATTTTGATTCAAACCTCCGAGGGCCCTGTCGCCGTCGAAGACCTTGAACCCGGGATGATGCTGGAAACGCCCGAGGGTCATCATGTTCGTCTTATTTGGAAAGGCGCGATCACCCTGGTTCCTGGTGCACCTTCGCTGTCTGAAATTCCAGACAAACTTTACCGCGTGATGCCTGACGCGTTTGGCCTTGGGCGTCCGACACAGGAC